>JAUVRV010000344.1 GCA_030597435.1 Gemmatimonadales bacterium
CGGGCGCGCTCGGCCAGCTCACGGAGCACGATCTCGTTGAGATCGTCACGTTGACCCACTCGGGAATAACCACTGCAGAGTTCCGTGCTGTCGTAGCCGATTGGCTTACCACTGCACGCCATCCTCGGTTCGACCGGCCCTATTCGGAACTCGTCTACCAACCGATGCTGGAACTGCTCGATTATCTCCGCGCGAACGGCTTCAAGACTTTCATCGTTTCCGGTGGCGGGATCGACTTCATGCGGGTCTTCACGGAAGAGGTGTACGGCATCCCGCCGGAGCAGGTCGTGGGCTCGGTCGGCAGGACGACCCTGGAGACGCGTGATGGCCGGCTGGTATTGGTGAAACAACCCGGCATCGATTTCATCGACGACAAGGAGGGCAAGCCCATCGGTATCGATCGGTTCATTGGCCGGCGACC
Source organism: Gemmatimonadales bacterium (assembly GCA_030597435.1). GTDB lineage: Bacteria > Gemmatimonadota > Gemmatimonadetes > Gemmatimonadales > GWC2-71-9. Next base: position 422 of record JAUVRV010000344.1, read on the forward strand.
AATCGCGGCGTTCGGCAACTCCGATGGTGACCTCGCGATGCTACAGTACAGCGCGGCCGGCCCGGGAGCCCAGCTCATGGTGTATGTGCACCATGACGATGCCGTGCGCGAGTGGGCCTACGACCGGGAGTCGCACATCGGGCGGCTGGACGCCGGCCTCGATGAAGCGCGGGAACGCGGGTGGACGGTCGTCTCGATGAAGAATGACTGGAAAAAGGTGTTTGGCTTCGAGGAGTAGGCGACTGCGAGTTCAGTGAGCGGTGATCGGTGCATGTTGCAAAGCGAACATTCGACAAGCACCACTGGTTCAGTCTACATTCTAAGTTTAACCCTCACCCGACTTAGTCATAATGCTGACGCGCAAAATCCAATACCTGCCGGAGCACGTCTACCCCACCGATGAATGGCACTTGGTGGAGAATCGCTACTACCCTCGCCTGCTCCCCCAGATGGAGACGTTGTTCTCGACGTCAAACGGATTCCTGGGCATGCGCGGCTGCCACGAGGAGGGTAACCCCGTCTACCAGAGCGGGACGTTTCTCAACGGCTTCCATGAGACGTGGCCGATAGTCTACGGCGAGAACGCGTTCGGGTTTGCCACAACAGGCCAGACCATGGTGAACGTGCCGGACGCGAAGATCATCCGGCTCTACGTCGACGATGAGCCCCTGGATGTCGCGAAGGTCAGTCTGTTGAGCTACGAGCGTGTGCTTGACATGAGGGCCGGGATGGTGCAGCGGGAGGTTATGTGGGAGAAGCATTCCGGCAAGCGGGTCCTCATCGAGTCTCGACGCCTGGTGTCGTTCGTACACCGGCACATTGCTGCGATCTCGTATGAAGTGACAATGCTCAATGCCGACGCTCCGATTGTGCTGTCGTCGGAGCTGGTTCACGATCAGGACCTGCCGGGTGCGGACGGCGACCCCCGTGGCACGCGATCGTTCGAGCACCGAGTTCTGTTGCCTCAGGGCCACTACACCAGCGATCACCGCGTAGTGCTGAGCTACATCACGCGCTCGAGCAAGATGACTCTCGCTTGCGGCATAGATCATGTCATCGAGACCGATCTACCCTATACCTGCAAGTGTGTTTGTGATGAAGATCAAGGCCGCATCCTGTTTTCAATTGACGGCAGAGAGGGGCAGACCGTTAGACTCACGAAGTTCATCACGTACCACGTTTCCCGCAGTGCTCCTGCTGCGGAATTGTGCGAGCGAGCCGACCGTGCCTTAGACCGAGTGGTTGCCCAGGGCTTCGACAGCCTGGCACAGGGGCAACAGAAGTATCTCCAAGACTTTTGGGGCCGAGCCGATGTGAAGGTCTCGGGTGACTCTGCCGTGCAGCAAGTGTTGCGGTTCAACCTGTTCCATATCTGCCAGGCTACGGCTCGTGCCGAGAGCGTCGGCATCCCTGCCAAGGGACTGACCGGGCACGGCTACGAGGGGCACTACTTCTGGGATACGGAGATCTACGTCCTGCCGTTCCTGATATACACCGCCCCCCAAATCGCACGCCACGTGCTGCTCTTCCGCTATCGGATGCTCGACAAGGCGCGGCAGCGGGCCAGAGAAGTCAATCAACGTGGGGCACTGTTTCCGTGGCGTACCATCAACGGGGAGGAGGCGTCGGCCCATTACGCCGCCGGCACTGCGCAATACCACATCAACGCCGACATCATGTTCATGCTGCGGAAGTACGTCGATGTCACCGGCGATCTCGAACTCCCGTACAAGGAAGGAGCCGAGATGTTGGTGGAAACCGCTCGCCTCTGGGCCGACTTGGGATTCTACTCGACTCGGGCGGGCGGCAAGTTCTGCATCAACGGTGTGACCGGACCGGACGAGTACAACACGGTTCAGAACAACAACACCTTCACCAACCTGATGGCGCGGGAGAATCTGTGGTACGCGGCGTCGACGATCGAAGGGTTGCGCAAGAACCAACCGGATCGATACAAGGATCTGGCGTATGAGACCAAGTTGGGGAGCGATGAAGTAGCAGAGTGGCAACGTGCGGCTGATAACATGTACGTCCCCATCGATGAGAAGACCGGGATTCACCTACAGGACGAGGATTTTCTCGACAAACAACCCTGGGATTTCGAGGGAACGCCTCCCGAGAAGTACCCTTTGCTGCTGCACTTCCATCCTCTGGTGATTTATCGCCATCAAGTGATAAAGCAGGCCGACGTGGTGCTAGCGATGTTTCTGCTGGGCGACGAGTTCTCGGTCGAGGAAAAACGCCGCAACTTCGACTACTACGAGCCACTCACCACGGGCGATTCCTCCCTGTCCGTATCGGTTCAGAGTATTCTCGCGTTCGAACTCGGTTATTTGGACAAGGCGCGAGAGTATGCCACGTATGCTCTCATGATGGACCTGGCAGATGTCAATTCGAACGTGGAGCATGGTTGTCATATCGCGTCGATGGGGGGCACGTGGATGGCCATGGTCTACGGCACTGCCGGGATGCGTGATTACGATGGGCGGATATCGTTCAATCCACGGCTGGGGCGCCGTGTGGACCATATGAGCTTCAACCTGATTATCAGGGGCCAAAAGCTGTCCGTGGCGATCGATCAGCTGAAGGATGAGGCAACCTACCTTGTCAGAGAAGGCTCGGGACTGACCATCGAGCATCAGGGAACCGAACTCGAGTTGCAGCCGGGACAACCTGTCACCAAGGAGATCCACAACTCCTTCTGAGGCCACCTCAAACCGGCACTTCGTTTGCTGCCGAGGCGACTGCCCTAAGCGTGCTCCTCCCAGCGAGGCTGGCCGGTCGTTGCCAACACCGCGTTCCAGAGATCGCCGTTCAAAGACATGCGCTTCTTCTGTGAAACCACGGCACCGATCGGCACGTGAGTGATCCTGTTGGCCCACGTCCCGATCACCAGATCCGTTTTCCCTGCCATGGCAGCATGCACCGCGTTGCGCGCCATACGGTCGGACAGATAGCGGTCCCAGGCATTGGCGGGCACGCTGCGGATGGCATAGCTGGGATCGATGTATCTGAGGTACATGGGCATATGGCGGTCGGCAAAGTGTTGCTTGATGCGATCGCCGAGCAAGGCCCCGATGTCGCCGTACTTGATGTTACCGGAGCGATCCCGCACCGACTCGTCACGTTTGGCAAGGTGCTGTCCTGCGCCTTCTGAAACCACGATCACGGCATGGCCACGGTTGTGAATGCGGTGCTCCAGGGCAGCCAAGAACCCGTGCTCTCCCTCCAACGGAAAGGCGACCTCGGGCACCAGCACGAAGTTCGCTTCCTGGCTGACCACCGCAGCACCGGCCGCCACGAAGCCGGCATCCCGGCCCATGACCTTGACCAGGCCGATCCCATTGAGTACCGCGCGAGCTTCTACATGTGCCCTACGCACCACCTCGGCGCCTTGTTCTAGCGCCGTAGCGAAGCCAAAGCTCATCTCCACGAAGGCGATATCGTTGTCTATAGTCTTGGCAATACCCACGATCGCCTTGCGGTGGCCGCGCCGCAGCAGTTCTTGGGAAAGGATATCGGCACCACGTTGTGTTCCATCACCACCTACGGTGAA
>JAUVRV010000281.1 GCA_030597435.1 Gemmatimonadales bacterium
ACGCCACCGTAGCTCAGTGGTAGAGCTCTCGATTCGTAATCGAGTGGTCGACAGTTCGACTCTGTCCGGTGGCTCTGGTTGGCTCCCCTCCCTGCCCATCCAGGATTAGCAGGGGAAGGAGGGGAAGAAGACCGCTCCACCGCCGCCGCCTACTTCCAGCCCAGAAGAGGTGCTATACCCCTAGCCCCTGGCTTTAGTCAGGGGTTACTAGTGTCCCCCCCTCCCTGCCCATCCAGGATTAGCAGGGGAAGGCGGGGAAGGAGGGTTGGTAACCGAGGACGCCGGTCCACCGGGCCGCTCGACCCTCCGTCAGCCACCCACTATCTTTAAAGTGTATTTACAAGTCGCCATTTTGACCGCCGTGGCCGCCGGGGTACCGGGAAACCGGGCCACCGGGAAGCCGGGAAAGCAGGTAGCAGTACGATGTCGCTTCCGCTACCGACAATCGAGAAGATCGATCTCTCGCCTGAGAGGATCGAGGAACTGCACGGTGAGATCAAGGAGCTGGCCGCGAAGCGCGGTGCGGTGATCCTGGCTCACAATTATCAGCGCCCCGAAGTGCAGGGTGTGGCCGACTACGTGGGCGATTCGCTGGGACTGTCGCGCCAGGCAGCCGAGACCGAGGCCGCGGTGATCGTGTTCTGCGGCGTTCACTTCATGGCGGAAACGGCGGCGATACTGTCGCCCCAGAAGAAGGTTCTGTTGCCTGACTTGCGAGCCGGCTGCTCGCTGGCTGCTTCGATTACGGCCGAAGACGTACGCAAGTGGAAGGCCAAGTTCCCCGATCACATTGCTGTGGGCTATGTGAACACGACCGCCGAGGTCAAAGCGGAACTCGATTACTGTTGCACCAGTGGCAATGTGATCGACGTGATCGATGCGATCCCCGAAGACAAAGGAATACTCTTCTTACCTGACTTTTTCCTTGGCGCCCACGTCCGGCGCATGCGACCCGATCGTAACGTGCAGGTGTGGATGGGCGAGTGCCACGTCCACAAGGAGATCAACACGCGCACGGTGAACGCACGGCGCGCGGAGTACCCCGAAGCCGAGGTGTTGGTGCATCCCGAGTGCGGTTGCGCCGGGCAGTTGATCTACGGTGTCGGGATGGGCGATGTGGATCCCAACGGGGTGCACATTCTCTCTACCGAGGGGATGGTGCGCGCGGCCACCAACGGGTCCGACGATGACACCTTCATCGTGGCGACGGAAGTGGGAATCCTGACGCGCATGCAGCAGGTCGCCCCCAACAAGACCTTTATACCGGCCGATCCCGAAGCACTGTGTGCCTTCATGAAGACTAGTACGCTGGATGCGATCAGAGACTCTCTCGTCAAAGACCAACACATCATCACCGTCCCACCGGACGTCGCGGAACGGGCGACTGCCGCGCTCGACCGGATGGTTAGCATCGGATAACCACAAGTCAGTGACTTCCCGATCCGACGGGACCGACTCAGAATCCTACGCTCGCGAGTTGGCGCGTCGAGCACTTGCCGAAGATGGACCCAACGACATAACCAGCGATATCGTATCTGCGCGTGGCGTAAAGGCTGCGGGCTTGTTGGAGTTTCGTAGTGGTGGCGTGCTTGCAGGTCTGTCGTACGCGGCTGCCGTGATCGCCGAGTGTGATCTCGAGGTCGAGTGGGAAGTATCGGAAGGCGCCGCGGTTTCTCCGAAACGCACGATCGGTACGATCACGGGCGACCTGGCCGATATCCTCAGGGCCGAGCGACCGATGCTCAACCTGCTTCAGCGGGCGTGCGGCATTGCGACTGCGACACGTACATTCGTGGCAACGGTAGTAGGAACCGGGTGCCGCATTCTACACACACGTAAGACCGCGCCCGGATTGCGCCAACTCGACATCGACTCCGTGCTGGCTGGCGGTGGCCAGCAGCACCGGCTGGGTTTGCACGATGCGGTGCTGGTGAAGGACAATCATTGGCATGTGTTGGCTGACCGCGGCAGCGATCTCGAGATCGCACTGGAGGATGCCCGGTCGCGGGGTGTAACCGGTCTGTATGTGGAGGTCGAAAGCTTGGACCAGGTGAAGGCTGCCTGCAAAGCCGGAGCGACACGGCTCCTGATAGACAACCAGCCACCGGAGACCGTGGTCGGGTGGGGCGCGATTGCAAGAGACTCGAGGCCCGGGATCGAGATCGAAGCGAGTGGCGGAATCACTCTGGACAATGTTCGTAGCTATGCAGAGGCCGGGGCCGATTACGTGTCGGTGGGCGCGTTGACACACAGTGTAGTTGCCGCGGATCTGGCATTGGAGATACGGGAGGGAGGGGCATATGAAACTTCCATGACGGACGTTTCGTCATGAGACATAAGGAGGCGAAACATGGGGCTCGAAACTCTTATTTGGCTTGGTGTTACAGGCGCTGCATCGATATTCGGTTACATCAAGACCCGGCAGTTTGTGAGGCGGAAGCTGAGGTTCGTGGATGCGGTTCAGAATCCGGGGGTCCCGCTCCTTGCAGGTGGGGTCGCAGGCTTGATCATGCTACCCATCGCTGCGTTTCTACCGATAGTCGGGACGGTCACGGCCATAGTGTTCGGACTCGGGATCGGGGCCGGCGTGTTACACGGTGCCCGTGATGTGAAGCGTCTGCCAGGAGGCTAGGCGGGCGTCGGCCGCGGCGCGGCACTTGCATTATCTTCCTCAAATCCTACGAATATCCGCCGATTGCCGTACCGAACCTACAGTGGTCGGAGAACATAGATGTCCGCTGAACCGCGAGGATCAGGGTCCCGATCCCGTCCCAACGGTAGAAGAGCGCAGCAGCGACGTACGAGTGGGGAACGCAGAAGCGGGCTCGAACGGCGGGCGGCTGCGGAACGGCGCCACACCGATCGCCGCAGAGTCACCATACATGTGGAATCGGATCGACGGGCTCTGGGAGATCGCCGATGCCCCAGCGATCGACGCGCGGATGAGAGACGCGGGATCAGCAGCCGTCGCAGCCACATCGAGCGACGTTCGCTCGGCGAGCGACGGCACTCGGCTTGGAAGGGGTTGGAGAGGCCAGCAATAGACTGAGGTCCAGTAGCTGGCACTCTGCCGGCACCCGAAGGATTGGGTGCTTTTCTATTTGACCAACAGATCGTCCAACGCGTTGTACAGCGACGGGAATCGAAACATGTATCCTGTTGCCGTGGCCTTCTTCGGTATCACCCGCTGTGATGCCATCAATGCAGACGCACTCTCACCTAGCGCAAGGCGGAGCATCTTTTCCGGGGCCCTGAACAGGGAGGGGCGCCGCAGCCCCGATCCCAGAGCTTCGGCGAACTCGTTCACCGTTACTGGCTTGGGGGCAGTGAGGTTTAAGGGGCCCGTCACTTTGCGGTCCAGCGCATGCAGTATCAAGCCGACCTCGTCGGCCAGGTGGATCCACGACCACCACTGCTTGCCGTCTCCCCACGGACCGCCCAATCCGGTCTTGAATAACGGCAGCAGCGGGCCGAGCACACCACCACCGTTCCCGAGTACCATACCTGTTCGTAGTAGTGCGACCGACACGTCGCTGCCTGCGTCCATCGCCGCCGCCTCCCATTCAACACACAGCTCTCCCAGGAAGTCTTTGCCCGGGGCGGCGTCTTCATCGATCACGTCGTCACCCCGCGACCCGTAATACCCGACAGCCGACGCACTCAAGAACGCCGACGGACGGTCTTTGGCTTCACAGATAGCGAGCGACAGGTTGCGGGTCAGATCAACCCGACTGCTGCGCAGCAGTTTCTTACGGCTGGCAGTCCAGCGTTTGGTGGGATCGATGATGCGCGCTCCGGCGAGATTGATAACGGCATCGCACCCGCTAACGCGTTCCTGCCACGCGCCTGGCCCTGTCAGATCTGCGGTCACAATCTCAACGCGCTTGTGACGCCAGGGGTCACGGACACCTCGCGTGAGCACCGTGCACGTGTCACCCCGTTGGCTCAGCTCCCGCACGAGCGGTGTGCCGACGAAACCGGTGGCACCAACCACACAGATCCACATATCAGACCGCACCCTCAAGTTTCTCCTGGCGTGTCATCACCGTCCGGAGATAGTTGAACCCGTGCATCCACCGCCAATACCCCGTTCTCCAGTGCCAGCAGTGGATTGATATCCATCTCCGCCACTCTCGGATGGCGCATCGCGAGTTGTGACATCCGCAGTACGACATCCGCGATGGCGGTCCTGTCGCGAGCCGCCTGACCTCTAATTCCCTCTAACAGCGAGTAGAGTTTAACGTCACGGAGCATCTCGTCAGCGTCGATGTCCTCCAACGGACACAGCCGCAACACCACGTCGCGTAGGGCCTCGACGTAGATGCCACCGAGTCCGAACATCACCATCGGACCGACACGGGGAACGCGCGTGATGCCGACGATGGTCTCGGTGCCAGTGGGGGCCATCTGTTGCAATAAGACCCCCTCGATCTGCGCCCCATCTCCTTCCCCTCCTTCCCCTTCTTCCCCTTCTTCCCCTCCTAACAACTCAACCATCTTCCCGACGGCCTCCCCCACTTCCTGCTCAGACTCCAAACCCAGAACGACCCCACCGACATCGGTCTTATGAGTTATCTGTGGGCTCACGACCTTGAGCGCAACCGGCAGACCGAGTTCCGCGGCAGCTCGGGCCGCGCGGGGGGCGAGGTCCCCCGCACCCGCCGGTACGAACTGCCAGGGCACCACTGGTACGCCGTAGAGTTCCAGC
>JAUVRV010000295.1 GCA_030597435.1 Gemmatimonadales bacterium
GCACTCCGCTCACCACATACGATTGAGCTATACGACTACGGTGTCTCGCGCGATGGGACGTTCTACTATGTGATGGAACTGCTGGATGGTCTCGACCTGCAAACCCTGATCGACGACCACGGACCTCAGACTCCAGAGCGTACGGTCAAGATATTGCGGCAGGCCTGTCACTCGCTGTACGAAGCACACCAGGCAGGGATCACGCACCGTGACATCAAACCGGCCAACATTTTTCTCTGTCGCTACGGTGCCGATCTCGATTTCGTCAAGGTTCTCGACTTCGGCTTCGTGAAGCACCGCGCCACCGAGAAGGCTGATGGCAAGCTGACCCAGGAAGGTGTGATAGCCGGTACGCCTGCGTTCTTGCCACCGGAGATGGGGTTGAATGAAGGGACCATCGACGGTCGCACCGACATCTACGCGCTAGGCTGTGTGGCGTATTGGCTGCTGACCGGTTGCCTGATATTCGACGGTTCGTCAATGGCGATGGTCGTCTCGCACGCGCGTGATGTACCACCTCCCTTGTCGGAGCGAAGCGATCAGGAAATTCCGGAAGGCCTCGAGCGGATCGTGATGCGGTGCCTGGAAAAGGACCCGGCGAATCGGCCACCCAATGCCAAGGCGCTGTCAGATGCGCTGGCAGCGGTTGGGATTGAGGATCGGTGGACATCCGAACGCGAGAAGGAGTGGTGGGAGGAGTTCGGGAAGTGAGGTCCTGAGGCAACTGTAACAATCGGGGAAGAGGGAAGGGGGAAGGGGGAAGGGGAACGGACAATCTGCGATTGACGATTTGCGATCTACGATTTGCGATTGGCACAGCTTCACTTCCTAGACTTGAGAATGCCGATGGCGGATTGCGTACTCCCGTTTCCCGTTCCCCCTTCACCGGTCCTTATCCCTGCCACGCTTCGCTGGGCGTCGATTCTTCTTCATTTTCTCAAGCTCTGCGGTTGCCTCTCCACACCACTGCAAGAGCGCTTTGTTTACGAGTATCCCCTGACGAACGGTCAGCAGCCAATAAAAACCCTGATCGGTATCCCCATACTTCTTCCGCAACATCCGGGCACCCTCGTTGAGTTGGCCGATCCAACTCTCGAGCTCTTGGCGGTATTGGGCAACGTGCTTCAGGTTGGCGTCCGTCGGGACCTGAGTGCCGAAGAACAGCTTCAATAGCAATTCGTGTCGGGGAATCTCGATCTCGATCGGCTGCACGAGCCAGTCACGTAACTCTTGGCGCCCTTTGCGCGTTATGTGATAGACGAAGCGATCCGGGCGTCCCTGCTGGTCCTCCACTTTGTGGCTTACCAGACCCTCCGCATCGAGTTGTTTGAGCGTGGGATATCTCTGCGCGTACCTCCCACGCGAGAACTTCCCGATGGAGCGCTCGATGAACTTCTTGATGCCGTAACCTGACTTGGGCCCGAGTGTGAGCACACCGAGAACTGTGTACCGCGTGCGACTTCGCCTTGCCATGGGTGCTCGACTTGAGTTATTGTATCTACAAGATATATTACTGACAGATAGTAGGCAACAGCCAACGTCCAATTTGCCCAGCCAAGGAAGCCGGTGTAAGATCAGCGTCCCAGCAAACGGTGTCCGGATGATCCCATGACCAATCCGACTCACGATCTCTCCAAACTGAAGATCCGGCGTGACGAGCCCTCGCCGTCGGCGCGGCGAGCACTAAAGGCCGCCGCGTGGCTTGCAGGATTGGCGGTGGTGTTCGTGGCGGTTGTTTGGGTTGTGATGCGGGGCGGTGGTGGCACCGAGGTCACCGTCGCGTTGGCTCAGGTGGTTGGCGGTGAATCCGGGAGTTCACTGGGAATAACGGCCAACGGATATGTGGTTGCCCGCACCAAGGCCTCGGTGTCGTCCAGGATCTCGGGCCGCCTGGCGTATCTCGGTGTCGAGGAGGGTTCGGTCGTCTCCCGGGGTGAGACTATTGCCCGCCTGGAGAACGATGACTACAAGGCCGTGGTGGTCCAGACTGAAGCCGAGGTCATGCGCGCCGAGGCGGTGTTGCTAGAGGCGGAAGCACAGCGTGATCAGCTGATTCGGGATATCCGACGTGCGCGAGACCTGCTGAGCGACAGCCTGATATCGGAGCAGGAGGTAGAGGATCTGGCGGCTCGCCTGGATGCTGCGGAGGCTCGTGTCGCCGCTCAAGTAGCGCAGGTCAAGGCGGCCGAGGCCGCGGTCGGTGTGGCGCAAGCAAACTTGGCGAACACCTACATACGTGCCCCATTTGACGGCACCGTGTTGCGGAAGGACGCGGAAGTGGGTGAGGTGGTTGCAGCGGTGGCGACCGGCGGTGGCTTGACCCGCGGTGCTGTTGTAACGATGGCCGACCTCGAAACGTTGGAGGTCGAAGTCGACGTCAACGAGGCCTATATCGCGCAAATCAAGAGCGGACAGCCGGTAATCATCACTCTGGACGCGTACCCCGATACCACGTACCGGGGGGTGGTGCGCCAGATAGTCCCTACTGCAGATCGGCAAAGAGCAACCGTCCAGGTCAAGGTCAGTATCCTCGATAGGGATCCTCGGATCCTGCCGGAGATGGGCACACGCGTCGATTTCATGCAGGCAGCGGATACGGTTGCTGCGGATCCGGCGGCGTCGCGCATCTTCGTGCCATCGTCGGCCGTGCGTGATGAGCAGGGTCAACCGGTGGTGTGGGTCGTGCGGGAGGGGCGAGTGTTCCGGACAGCAGTAACGGCAGGCCCGGTGTCTGGGGGACGTCGGGAGATACGCTCTGGCCTGAGCGGTGGAGAGCAAGTGGTAGTCGCGGGACCGGCAGTTCTCGAGGACGGCGCCTCAGTGCGCGTCGTAGTCCAATAAGTCAGGAGGAGATAACGCATATGGCGCTCGTTGAAATTCAGGAACTCACGAAGGTCTTCTACCGCGACTCACAGAAGATTCCAGTGTTTGAGGGCGTCAACCTGGAGATGGAGCAGGGTGAGTTCCTCTCACTGATGGGGCCTTCTGGCAGCGGCAAGAGCACGTTGCTTCATCTCCTGGCTGGATTGGACAAACCGACGTCTGGTCTGATCTCCGTTGGTGGTGCAAACGTAACGGGCATGAAGCGCAAGGAACTGGCCGCCTGGCGTGCTCAACACATCGGATTCGTGTTCCAGTTCTACAACCTGCTGCCCGTACTGACCGCGTTTCAGAACGTGGAGTTGCCGCTCCTGCTCACCTCGCTTTCTGGTCGCGAAAGGCGCGAGCACGTGATGATGGTTCTCGACGTGGTGGGATTGAATGACCGTTCCGATCACTACCCCCGGCAACTGTCGGGCGGTCAGGAGCAGCGCGTCGGTATTGCGAGGGCAATCGTTAGCGATCCCACGATAATCCTAGCGGATGAGCCTACTGGTGACCTGGATGCCGAGTCCGCTGACGAGATTCTGGGATTGCTCAAGCGACTGAACGAGGAACTCAACAAGACGATACTGCTGGTGACGCACGATGCGCATGCAGCCGAGAAAGCGCATGCAGTGATGCACCTCGACAAGGGGGTACTGTCACGATGAAGTTCATGCGCCTGATTTGGGTCAATCTGCTGCGGAACAAACGCCGTACCTTGCTGACCGTTCTCAGTGTCATGGTGGCCTTGTTTCTCTTCACGACACTGCGATCGGTTGTGACCGCGCTGGATGCGGTGAGTGAAGTTGGCAGCGAGGCGAGGTTAATCACGCGCAGTGCCACCGGGATCACGTTTGCACTGCCGCAATCGTACTTCGAACGCTTGAGGGCACAGGAAGGCGTACAGAGCGTGTCGTGGGCGAACTGGTTCGGCGGTATCTACGTAAACGAGAGCAACTTCTTTGCTCAGTTTGCGATCGATCATGAAACGTACCTGGCGATGTATCCTGAAATGGCGATTCCCGACGATCAACGGCAAGCGTTCTTGAACGAACGAACGGCGGTGTTGGTGGGTCGCGGCTTGATGGAGCGGTTCGGATGGACGTTGGGTCAGAACGTAACGCTGCAGGGAACGATCTTTCCCGGTGACTGGGATTTCACCATACGAGCAGTCTACGTACCGGACGATCCCAGCTTTGGTGACCAGTTGTTCTTCTTCCACTACGACTACCTGTACGAGGGCGTGAATGGCAACATCATCCCTGGTTGGTATGTGATTCAGCTGAACGATCCTGCAGCGGCACCTGCTGCGATCGACCGGATAGACCGAATGTTCGAGAACTCCAGTAGCCCTACCAAGACCGAGACTGAAAAGGCATTCAACGCCGGCTTCGTTACCATGTGGGGTAACATCGGTTTTCTCGTCAAGGCAATTGGCACTGCCGTGTTCTTCGCAATCCTGCTCGTCGCAGCGAACACGATGATGATGGCTGGCCGTGAGAAGATTGGAGAGAATGCCGTACTCAAGACACTAGGCTTTCAAGATGGCTTGCTGTTCCGCTTGGTGTTGGCTGAGTCACTGCTGATAACTCTACTGGGTGGGGCGTTGGGTGTGTTCGGGGCCAAGTTTATGTTCGGGCCGGGTAACCCGGTCAACAGCTTCATCCAGGGGTTCGAGGTCCAATGGAGCA
>JAUVRV010000202.1 GCA_030597435.1 Gemmatimonadales bacterium
AAACGCACACAGCCGGTGGAGCCGCGTGACAACGCCGAGGTGGCAACCGCTTTGGTGTCGCTGCTCGGCACGATTGCCGCGGAACAACCAATCGTCTTAGCCATTGATGACGCTCACTTTGCAGACGGGGCCACAATAGCGGCCTTGGGGGCTGCGATCAGGCAATTGGGTGCTGCTCCCGTGTCGCTGCTGGTGGCCGCCGATCGGCTCGACGAAGCTGCACCGCGTGAATTGGTCGTCATGAGGGGCGACGCCACGAGAGAGTTGCGGGGAGCGACCGTGGAACTCGAGCCGCTCAAGCAACCCGAGATGCGGCAACTGGTACGGGCACTGGCACCGTGGTGCGAGACGGACGCGGAGATCGAGCGACTCAGCCGGCGCATGGTGGTGGAGGCGGGAGGCAGTCCGTTCTTTGCCGTCACGCTGCTCCACAAGCTGGACCGCACGTCCACGCTGCGAGACGATCTGCTCAAGTGGCCCTCGGCCGATACCACGTTCGACACCCCGCTGCCGTTTAGTGCGCCGGACCTGGCGCGCATGGCAATCGTGGCGCGTGTGGCTGAGTTGGATGACAACAGCAAGCAGGTCCTGAAGATCGCGAGTGTAGGCGGTGTCGGAGTGGACGTCGACCTGGTCGCGACGCTGGCGGGACTATCAATGGATCGGGTCGAAGCATCGCTCGACCAGCTCGAACGACATCGGTTCTTACGATATGACGGGGTCCGCTACGCATTCGCCGCACAACTGGTTGCCCAGGTCATCAGGGGTGAACTGCTGACGCGGGGCCAGCGCCACCGCTTGCGCAGCCGCGCCGTGGACGTGCTGGCGGAACGAGCGGACCTCAATTCTCAACTTCTCAGGGCTGAACTCTTGTCTGCGCTGGGTCCGAGTGACGAAGCGTTCACGCAAGCCAGCGATGCGGCGAAAGCCGCCATCGCCGCCGGTGCAGACCGTGCTGCCCGCCGTGCGCTCCTGACCGCCGAGCAACTTGCGGCCGAGGGTGGTGAAGCGAGGAGGACGGAGCTGGATGAGGTCAGGCTCAAGATGGCGAGGTAGCCTCGGTACGGCAGGATATCTGAGCGGCATTCGACGATTCATATCGATCCTAGGCAGTTTCCAAACAGCGCCCAGTCGGTGCCCATCCACTATCATGCTTACCATCTCCCGCAACTGCTCGCAGGCCGGTGCTTGTCCTCCCGCTGGCAACATTCTAGTCTTGTCTTCATAGGCCGTCGGTCGACTCCTCTGGGCTGGCGGGGCCACTAACCCCGCGGTTGATCCTTCTCTCTCCCCAGAGAAGCTAGACGGTGGCCTTCCTCCTCGGACCTCCTCTCCACCAAGCACCAAACTCAATTACACAAGAATCTGCACACTATTGCCCTGGGCCGTACCGCACGAGGCCCCGGCCAGGGCGGACGAGACCTGGGGCAAGGCGGACGAGGCCTGGGGCAAGGCGCACGAGGCTTGGGGCAATGCACTCGAGGCCAGGGGCAAGGCATTCGAGGCCTGGGGTAATGCACTCGAGGCCTGGGGTAACGCACTCGAGGCCAGGGGTAACGCACTCGAGGCCAGGGGTAACGCAAACTGGCTCGGCGGCCAGTGGCGCTAGGGCTCACCCGACACGATCCAGGTCTGGTTTGCCTCGAGCGAGGCTTCGGGCCGATGGGCCGAGGGCTGCAACGTATTGCCCCAGGCCTCGGATACCATGGGCCAGGCCAGGTTTACGTTGGGCCTGGCCAGGAATGTGTTGGGCCTGGCCAGGAATGTGTTGGGCCTGGCCAGGAATGCGTTGGGCCTGGCCAGGAATGCGTTGATCGAGGCCAGGTTTGTGGCATATGAGACGTAGTTGGGGATGGGCGAGTGGGGCCGCGCCGCCGGCTGTTACGCCGGGATTCACGCCGCCGCAACTGGTAGCGCAACTTCGGATCTGGCGAACCGAGTGCGTACGCTCGCGCGGCAACAGGAGCCCGAGTACCGCGGTCTCTGTGCACTTGTTATCGCGGTCACCGCCTTCGCGATACCGCAGCCGAGGGGTGGCCGTCGCAGGGCGTCTCCCATGCGGGGTTGTGGGGTTGGTTGTCTTGGAGTAAGCCCGAGATGGCCGCTCCTCGGCGCAGGAGAACAGCGAGGAGTGAAACGTTCAGTCTTCAAGTGGAAGTTCAAGATCAACTAGAAGGCCGAATGATGAATGTCGAAGTCTGAAGTGAGACTGTATTACCCTTGACCTTCTCTGGAAATCCACCCCACACTTCGACATGCGAAAACTCGCCGCCACACTCATAGCCATCGCCGCCCTCGCCTGCGACTCCGATTCGGGCCAACACGGCCCGTTCGACTACCTGTTCAGCACACCCACTGGTCGATTCCTCCAGGTCTCGTCGTACGACACGACCGGAGGGAACCGCGATCGCCTGGAGATAGCTGCCGGTGCAACCGCTGCACTGCTGGATATCGCAGGCCCCGGAGTCATTCAACGCATTTGGATCACGGTCTCCAGTAGCGACCCGCATTACTTGAGACGCATCGCGCTGGAGATGTATTGGGATGGCGAGAGCGAGCCGTCGGTGTCGGTGCCGCTGGGCGATTTCTTTGGCAACGGCTTCGACAAACGTCATTACGCGAGCCTGCTGATGGGTGTGTCGAGCGGGGGATTCTACTGCTACGTGCCGATGCCGTTTCGCGAACGGGCCCGCATCGTGGTCCGCAACGGCACCGGCCGAGAGATCGATGCGTTCTACTACCACATCGGGCTGGTGCAAGTAGAGGGACTACCCCGGGACGTGCCGACGTTCCACGCCAGGTGGAACAGAGACATACGTACCGATACAGATGAGCCACACGAAGTGATCGCCGCAGTCGGCAGTGGCCGCTTCATCGGCATGTCAATGAACGCCGAGAGCTACCGCGACAACCTCGAGTTCCTCGATGGCGACGAGTTCTTCTATGTGGACGGCGAGTTCCGCGGACAGGGTACCGGCACCGAGGACTACTTCAACGGCGGCTGGTACTTCCAACACGGTGAATTCGAGGCGCCGTTTCATGGCGTCGTGGTCAAGGACGACACTCTGGGACGTATCGCGGCCTATCGTTGGCACGTGCTCGATCCCATTGCGTTCGAGGATTCGATTCGTATCGAACTGGAGCACGGACAGGACAACGTAGAAGTCGCCGACTACGCCACGGTGGCCTACTGGTATCAGACCGAACCTCACGCAGCGTTCCCGGCCCTTCAGCCGCCGAACGAGCGACGGACTCTCGGCGTCAAGGTGGCACCAGGCGCTACTCTCACCAACGACATGAATGTTCGTACCAGCGGTGATGTCCGGATCCTGACCGGTGTGGTGCCTCGTCCCGATCGCTACGAGGTGTTGGTATACCCGCGCGGTGGCCCTTCCCTTGGAACTGCGCACTACGGCCTCGCCAGTAGGTTGCCGGTAAGCATCGATCTCAACGCTGTCGACTCCAACGACGTACTGGAGCCGGTATCGCTCGGTGTGACTTCCGCGAGCCAGGCAGTGGAGGTTGAGCTGAGTCCTGCGGGTGCACCATTGCCAGCCGCGGTTGAACTGCGACCGGTGCGGAACTGGGCAACGGAGTGGAATGTGGTGGGTCCATGGCCCAACCCGCGCACATTGGGGACCGAGCTGAGTGCAGCGGTCGACAGTAGCTATGCGCCCGAGAAGGACCCTGCAATCACTGCATCGTACTCGTCCCCCTGGAGCGACCGCGTTCGGTGGAAACGTGCCTCGGCCAGTCCCGATGGGCAGATCCGGCTCAATCCGCACTTTACGCCGAATGAATGGGTCGCCGCGTATGCTCAGGCGTTCCTGTATTCACCCGTGGAGCAGGAAGCCACCCTGCTGTTTGGGGCCGACGATGCTCACGTTCTGTGGGTGAATGGAGACCGGGTGTCTGAACGCCAGGGCCGTCACATCTCCCGGGCCGACGAACTGGAGGTGACCGTTCCGCTGCTGGCCGGTTGGAACAGGGTCCTCCTCAAGGTGGCGGACCTGGATGGCGGTTGGGCGTTTCAGATGAGGGTCGCCGATCCCGGCGGTGTATACCGCTGGGCCGCCAACCCCTGAAACCAGGGCCGGCTGTCGACGCCCGGATCGCTTGATCTGCATAGTCCCTTGCCAGACCGCACTTTGTGGGCAAGCTTTCGCGGACCTTTTTCCGGAGTGGGACCATCTCCAGAGATTTGCTACCGCTGGTCAGAGATGCGCTAGAGGGCAAATACGAGGTCGATCGCGAGATCGCCCGGGGTGGGGCTGCGCGTGTGTTTCTCGCACGAGACGGCGAGGGCACCTCGGTGGCGCTCAAGGTACTGCATCCCGAACTCGCGGTGAGCGTGACGGCCGACCGATTCCTACGTGAGATATCCTTCCTCTCCAAGATCGATCACCCGAATATCGCCACTCTGCTGGACTACGGTGAGAGCGATTGGTTGGTGTACTACGTCATGCCGTACGTTCCGGGCCCGACATTGCGCCAACACTTGGATCGGGTGAAGAAGGTCTCGGTCAGCGATACGCTGCGCATCGCCCGTGACCTGCTGGCGGCACTCACGTACGCGCACGAGATGGGAATCGTGCACCGCGACGTGAAGCCCGAGAACGTTGTCCTAGCGGACACCGGGCCTGTCTTGATGGACTTCGGAATCGCACGGGCCATTGCTCAATCCGGTCAGGACCGACTCACACGTTCGGGTTTCGCTGTCGGTACGTCCACCTACATGAGCCCGGAACAGGTATCGGGTGCTGAGGATATCGATCACCGCAGCGACGTGTACTCGCTGGGGTGTGTGCTATTCGAGTGTCTGGCCGGTCGCCCGCCGTTTGTCGCGTCGCGCGAGGAACTGATCCTCAGCATGCACCATCAAGAGAAGCCACCGGATGTGAGTCGGTTCCGCAAAGACGCGCCCGAAAGTTTGGCCGGATTGGTCGCTCGTGCGCTCAAGAAGGAACGCGAAGACCGGTGGCAGACCGCATCAGAAATGGCAAAGGCCCTCGAGTCCGACTAGCCGCTAGCGGCCTTGGAGTGAAGTATGGTGGCCTCCTTCGGGATCTGCAGATCGTCCTTGTGCCACCATTTGACCAGCAGCGCAATTCCCAGCACAATGAGTACGGCACTCATACCTTGAGCGATGGTGAACGTGCCGAGCAAACGGTCGTCCTTGGCGCGAATGAACTCCACCAGAAAGCGCTCGATTCCCACCGCTACCAAGTAGAACGCAAATAGCCAGCCGGCAGCATGTTGGTGATTTCGTAGGCGCCACAACAACCAGAATATGAACATGAGTGCCGCAACTTCGTACAGCTGCGTGGGGTGAACGGCCAGGACCTCGGTCGGCGGCACGTTTGCCGGTATGTCTACACCTAACCGCTGCAGATCGGCGGCGGTGGTGGGCGGAGTTCCCTGAGGGCACCGCATGCCCCACGGAAGTGAGGTCGGTACTCCGTAATCGTCCTGTACGAGAAAGCAACCGACGCGTCCAACTGAATGCCCCAGCGCTATAGGGAGAGCACCCAGATCCATGGTGAACCGCAGTGGGACCCGCAACCGGTAACCGTTGAGAACGGCGGCGAGTGCTCCCCCGATGAAGCCACCGTACCACACGAGTCCACCGCGGGAGAACAGGTGCTCCGGACCGTGGAGAAAGACGTACCACAGCTTCGCACCGAGGATGCCACCGATGACGGCAGCGATGACGGCATGCTCAGCGTACGTGGGGCTGAAGCCCTTCTCCAGCAGATACCTCTGCATGACCCAGGCTCCCATGAGGAACGCGATCATCATCATGATGCCGAAGCCGGTGATCGTGAGAGGCCCAACATGGAAGACCATTGGGTATA
>JAUVRV010000257.1 GCA_030597435.1 Gemmatimonadales bacterium
ACCCGTATCACACCGCGGCTCGCGGCGAGGTGAGTCGGCTTCACCACGCCGGGGAACCCGACCTGGCGTTCCATCTCGGCAGGCTGGCTGTCCGGCTCGGCGAGTCGGGGCCGGGGTACGCGACCGTTCTTCTCCCACAGGAGCACACGCTGCCGGTGCTTGTCTCCCGCTGATTTGGATGCGATGACCGAGTTGTGCTTCAAACCCAATACCGCGCTTGCGTGTGCGGCTATCACGACCGTGTCATCGTCGATGCCAAAGACCGCCGCAACAGGGTGCTCCGCGGCAAACAATCTGACTTGATTGGCAGCGCGCACCGGGTCTGAGAAATCGAGGGTCAGAAGCCTTTCGGGCTGTGACAGGGAGAACGCGCTGTCGTGCTCTGAGGCGACAGTCAGGTCCACGTCCAACCGACGTGCAGCCTCCATGAACGCTGCGGCCCTGTAAGTCGTGGTAGGTATCAACAGGAGGAGGCGAGGGCGGTCACCTCCGGTGCTCACGCTATTTCGAGTCCTGCTGGAAATATGGGTTCGAGCCAGATGTGTGATCGGTGATGTCCTTCACGCCTTTCACGGCCGGTACCAGCTTCTTGACTGCAGCTTCCACACCCTGACGCAGGGTTACGT
The DNA here is from genome assembly GCA_030597435.1 of Gemmatimonadales bacterium. Classification (GTDB taxonomy): domain Bacteria; phylum Gemmatimonadota; class Gemmatimonadetes; order Gemmatimonadales; family GWC2-71-9. Next base: position 627 of record JAUVRV010000257.1, read on the forward strand.
TTGCCATGCCACACCCCTGACAACCACCCATCAAGCGTACCCAGATCGTGGCATCCTGCACGTCGACCAGATCGATCCTGCCGCCGTGTTGGGCCACAGCAGGGTTGATCTGGGTCTTGAAGAGCTCTGCCACCGCATCGTAGATGGCATCGTCGTCCATGGCTTCACCCACCGTCGCTCCAGTAGATTCCAAACGCTCCGCTCCGGCGTTCACCGCGTAACGCACTTGTGGCTCGAGCATACTCCACGGCATGTCGGGATCCGACTTGGCCGCCGTGATAACGTTGCCCGAAACAACCACCTCGCTGATCCCCGGAACCCCCAGCACGGCCTCTGCCACCGGCGATTCAGCGGCGTCCTCCGCCGAGGTGTACTTCTTCACGCCCGGCTCGTGTACGGCCCGGCTCAGCATGAACTTGCAGCGATTCTCGTCGACCGGCTCAGCGGTTACTTCGATGGGTGTTGGCATGGTCTCTGTAAGTTAGCCCCTTGGTCGGGGAGCGGGGAGCGGGAACGATCTCAGATTGACGATTTGCGATTTACGATTGAATGCTTGTTCGGCTCCAAATCGCGAATCTGAAATCGGTTGTTCCCTTCCCCGTTCCCTGTTCCCTGTTCCCTGTTCCCCGTCTCCTAGCCCTACGTCCCCACCGTCACTCCCGCTGGCACTTCGCGAATCTCTCCCAGCGCCCAATCCTCCTACCCCTCCAGACTTACCTCGGCATTCTCGATGATACGCTCCAGGTAGGAGAACAGAGCCTTTGACTCGGCCGCGGTGAATCCCTTCAGCATGTCCTGGTTGAGATCCTTGTAGAAGCTCACCAGGTTGGCCTTGGAGCGTCCTTTGCTTGCCAGCTCGACAACCGCACGCCGGGCATCGTCCGGGTCCCGTTTGCGGCGAACCAGGCGCTTGGATTGCATCCGATCGACCAGCTTGCTCACGGCGGATAGGCTCATGTGGCAATACTCGGCCAGATCCGCTTCTGCCATCCGCGGTGCACGCCACAGGGCGGACAGAACCACCCAGTGCTGCATGGTCAGGCCATGCGTCTTGAGCCGTCTCGATGCGACCCTCGTCACGGCCGTGGTGGCAAAACCGAGGAGCCGGCCAACGGACGGCAGGTATGGCGGTGGTTTACTTGACATGGCAAGTATATGTGACTAACATGTGCGGTCTCTCAGCACTGTGTTGTAACGTGAAGATCAGAATAATCCAAAGCGAAATATACTTCCCCCATCGCGACCAACGGTGGTAGGACCACAGTCCTGAGGGCGATCCGGCCGGGAACATCCTTTCATCTGATCCTGTTAACTGTCAACCGACTATAACGTATTGGTCGTTTCATGGACGCGGGTTTAGGATGCGCGCTGTGCTAGAAGCGACACAAACTGGAGCGCCGTCGATGTTGCGAGAGGCGCAATCGATAGATCATTAGATAGTCACATCCACTACTCATCCGGAGGGAATTGTTGTGAACAATGCGCGCACTCGCAGGATAATCGGTGCCGGTCTCTTGTTGGTCGGATTCATGGCCGGAATAGGCCTGCGCTATCTACCGTCGGAGGCTCAAGTTCCTGACGAAGGCGTTGCCTCGATATCCAGTCCTAAGGTCAATGCCCAGCAGGGGCAGCAACAGCAGTGGGAGTACGAAACCGATCCGGAAATCATCAAGAGCGTCCTGAGCGGTGGCGTGCCGATGGATCGGTGGAACGAGGGGCTCATGTTCCAGGGAATCGAACCGATGCCGTGGTTAGTGAGCGCAGCCAACTGGTTCCCCAACACCGAGGAAGTGCAACCGGACGAGCTTCGCATCACGTTCATGGGTACCACGCCGACAATCCGTCCCGGTCAGATGAACACGTCTGTGTTCGTCGAACTCGGCAACGGCGACTCGTTCATATTCGATCTGGGTGAGGGCTCGATCGCCAATTACCTGGCTTCCGGGATCCCATTCAACAAGATCAACGACATCTTCATCACGCATCTCCACGTCGATCATTTCGGTTCATTGCCCTACGCCTACGTGTTCGGGGCCTGGGGTGGACGCTGGCACGAGCCGTTCCGCGTGTATGGCCCGTCGGGCCGCAACGAGGAGGACGGCATCGGCTACATGATCGAGGGCATGAAGATGATGACGCACTGGCACAAGGAAGCGTTCAGCGTTTTCCCGATCGGCCAGGGCTGGGACATCGAGGTGACCGAGTTCGATTATCAGGATGACGGTGGAACTGTTTACGACAAGAACGGAGTGAAGGTCACTCACTGGCGTCAGTCGCACGCAAAAGATGGTGCCTCGGCGTACCGGCTGGACTGGAACGGACTGAGCGTGGTCTTTTCCGGTGACGGGCGACCCAACTCACTGACCGAAACCTATGCTGAGGGCGTCGATGTCCTGATCACCGAGCTTCAGACCGAGGTGGTCGCGATCAGCTCACAGGTGCAGGGAGTGCCACCCTTCGTGGGACGCTACACCATAGACACTCACCACAACCCTGCCTATGCCGCAGGGTACCTGGCGAACAAAGTGAAGCCGCGCCTGCTCATGACTACGCACATGCCGTTTGACGCGTATCTCAATCCTGAAACCGTCGCTGAGATTCGAGAGCACTGGAAGGGCCCCTACCATCCGGGTGCACCAGACATGATCGTGGTGAATGTGACGAAAGACAAGCTCTGGGTGAGGGAAGGGATCATAGCCGAGTTTCCCAACCTCAAGCCGCCGAATGCCGACGTCTCGATCGCTCTGTATGGCGGACTGGTCGTTCCACCTCCCCTGCTGCAGCGCGAGGACATTCAGGGACAGTTCATTCGGGACGCTGAGATCCCGCCCGAGGAGTATTACCCGCGCGGATATATGCCACAGTTGATGCAATCATGGCCGACCGACAAGGCGATCTTCATTCCAGACTCGCTGGTGCCGCCGTCGATGAAGAGCAAACGGCGCGGCAACAACTAGCTAGAACCTGCACCACACCAACAAACCGCCTCACCGTTAACCGGTGGGGCGGTTTCACGTCGTCGCCGGCACTCCTGCCAGCACTTCGCGGATCTCGCCCAGCGCCCACTCGAGCGGCTCTTTCTCGACGACCAGCGGTGGCGCGAACCGGATCACCTGCTCGTGCGTCTCCTTTGCCAGGATGCCGCGGCGGTGCAACTCTTCACAGAACGGACGCGCGGGACCGCTGGCGTCTTTGATCACGACCCCGATCAGGAGGCCTTTGCCCCGCACCAGCTCCACGTGGGGCGAGTCGATGGCCCGCAGCTCGTCCATGAACCAGTTGCCCATCTCCTCGGCCCGCTCGAGCAGCCGTTCATCGACCAGGACCTTGAGGGCCGCGCTGGCAATGGCCGCACCCAATGGGTTGCCGCCAAAGGTGGATCCATGATCGCCGGGAGCGAACATGCTCATCACCTCGTCGTCCGACAGCATCGCGGAAACCGGATAGAAACCGCCGCTCAACGCCTTGCCGATGGTCACGACATCGGGGCGCACGCCTTCCCAATCGCTTGCTAACATCCGGCCGGTCCGACCCAGTCCGGTCTGGATCTCATCGGCTATGAATAGCACTCGGTTCGACTTACAGATATCGTAGGCCTCCCGCAGATAGCCTTCGGGTGGCACGATCACTCCGCCCTCGCCCTGGATCGGCTCAACCATGAAGCCAGCGGTGTTGGGTGTTATGGCCCGCTTCAGTGCCTCGACATCGCCGTACGGGATTATCACGAACCCGGGCGTCAGCGGCCCGAACCCGGCCTTGTAAGCCTCCTCTGAGGAAAACGAGATCACGGTCGTGGTCCGCCCGTGGAAGTTGTTCTCGCAGACGATTATCTCGGCCTTGTCGTCGGGAATACCCTTCACGCGATAGCCCCAACGCCGTACTGCTTTGATTGCGGTCTCCACAGCCTCGGCCCCGGTGTTCATCGGCAGCGCCTTCTCATATTTGGTCAGCTCGCACAGCTCACGCAGGAACGGGCCCATCTGATCGTTGTGGAACGCGCGAGACGTTAGCGTCAGCCGATCGAGCTGTCGCTTTGCCGCCGCGACAATCGCGGGATGGCGGTGTCCCTGATTGACGGCCGAATACGCCGAGAGACAGTCGAGGTACTTGTTGCCGTCGACGTCCCACACCCAAGCACCTTCGCCCCGGTCCAGGACTACCGGAAGTGGGTGATAGTTGTGGGCCGAATACTTGTCGGCCTCGGCGATGTAATCTGCTGTGCTTGGCATATGGCTGAATCTCTATCTGGAAGTTTCAAAGATTGTGAAGCAAGCTAGCAGGAGGGGACAGGCTCACGGTACCCCGTTACCCCGGCTTCCCGGTTTCCCGCTTTCCCGGCCGCGCCACCCATCGTCTCTTTCATCGTCCTCCATCGTCTTTGCTCGTCTTCAACCACATCGTAAATCGTACATCGCCAATCGCAAGTCGTAGATCCCCCCCCCTC
>JAUVRV010000109.1 GCA_030597435.1 Gemmatimonadales bacterium
CCGTCCTTGAGCGTCGGCAGGTCGGTACGCAGAGCAAAAGGATCGAGTGTCTTGCCGGACCGGTACCGCTTGTGGAGCTGCTTGCCGAACAGATAGGTCTTGTTCGACGGCTGCGCATGTAGGTCGGCAATAAGAGAGTGAGCACCTGCTTGGTGTGTTGGATCCGTCATCGCTTGGGCTCCTTCGGTGTCCCTGGCTTGGGCGCGGCGGTCCCGCGCGCCCGTCGGGTCATGGTTCGTACCGCGCCGACGAGGCTTTGTCGGCAAACCCGTATTCCGGCCGCTTGAGACTCGGGATCTCCTCTACGTAACCAGTGCCGTGCAACACCAGCGCGTCGCCCTGGAAGTTGCGATCCTCGTACAACACGTAGTCGTATCCAACAGGGATCTGGAACCGCACCGACGACACCTTGTTCTCGAATGCCGAGCCCTGCACCGAAATGCGACCGAAATGAGGGATGCGCGAGTCTCGCTTGCCGATGATCGAGAGCCGCCTGCCGGCGAACCGGTCGTGCTCGAACATGTCGACCCAGGCGTCGCTCACACTGGTAATAGCGGCGGCGTTGTTGTCGGGCACACTGCGGTACTCGTTGAACCGCAGAATGTTGTCGCTGCGCCAGTGCCAGGCCGCGTATACGTGCATCGAACCGGCCGGATCGATGTACACACCCGCGGCTGCGTCCATGTTGGATTGCTGGTCGTTACAGAAGAACTGACGCTTGTCGATCTTGGTAATGGTGGGAACACCGAGCCCGGGTGTCGCGCGTGACAGACTACTCCCGAAGCTCAGCGAGTAGAGATCGGCGTAATCTCTGCCCGGCACTGTCGGTGCCTGGTCCGACGTGTTGTGCAGGCCCACCAAGAACATGCGGCCATCGGTCTGATTCACGAAATTGACAGTCTGGAAGTTGCTGAAGTTGGGGTCCTGACCCGATGCGGCGGCTACGTCGCGAGCGTACCAGGTGACGGGACCGGGTGCGAAGCCATCCCTGAACCGGGTGCTCTGCGACAAGTAAAAGTCGAGCCGCCGCGGCTTCGTGTCGCTGTCGCTCCACACGGCTAGCAGGTAGTAGTCGTTGGGCAGTCTCGTCAGCGCTACCGCACCGGCCTTGGCGTTCGGGCGCTTCACCGGGTGGGTGAACTGCTGCGGCTTCTCCGGATTGTTCATGTTGTAGAACACGATGCGGGATCGCTCGGGCGACGAACTCTCCACCGGCACCGCGAGTATGTCACCACAAACGCTGATCCCGCCGGCGTGCCACAGTTGGCGGTCGATGCCGATGGTCTTGACGATTCGGTCAGAGGTCGGCGGCACCTGCCGCTTCACGAGGTTGGAGCCCCACGGCCCCCTACTCGCTCGGCTGCCCAGCTTGATGACGAACAGGTGTGACGCCCGCTTGTGTTTCGCGTTGCTATGCTGGTCCCCCCCGGATACCACGACGTAGGAACCCTTCCTGAGCCGTTGCATGCCCTGGAAGTGGTTGCCGAGCCCCAGGCTGTTGTCGACATGCGCCGTATACCGCATTTCGGGGATCTCGTCGCTGTCGTGCGCTCGCAGGTAATCCCCCTCCGTTCCGATCTTGCGGTACTCGCGCAATACGTTGGCGACCGTGGGATTGCGTGTGGCGAAGCGGTCGTTTGCCGAGGGGGCCGGGAACACCTTCGGCTGGTAGCTCGTGTACTTGGGGCGAGGCATGGCAGCTCTCCTGGAGCGTGTGGCCGGGCTCCTGGTGCGTTATTGCAGGAACGAAGCGATCAGCGCCGACATCTCCGGCGTTCGCAGATAACCGTACGACTTGTGTGGATTGGGATCGTCCATTGCGTAGTCGTTCAATACCAGATCGTCGACCGCCCTGACTCCCAATGCATTGGGTCCGTAGTCGTCTGCCAGGTGTGTGTCGAACGCGACCGGGTCCCTACGGTCCGCAAGATTGACCCACCGCTCGGTGACTATTGATGGGGTCCGCACCTTGTTGTCCCATCGTGTCGCCCGCGTCTTCGACTTGACGTGAGCCAAACCCAAGGGAGACCCGATCGTCACGTAGTAAGGGACCTGGATCCCAAGATCGGTGCGACCCAGATCGCGCAGCACGTTGTAGGCGATGATCGAACCCATCGAGTGCGCTATGAGACAAACCTCGTGCTGCCTCTGCTTGACCAAGGGGTCCCGGCACTCGGCGTTCAGCACGTCCTCGGCCGGTCGCAGGACTCCGTTGCGCCCCTTGATCTTGCGGGCGCTGTCCCAATAGAACGCTAGATCCCGCAATACACGCGCGAGCAATGCGTCGGCGATCCGCCCCACGCCCAGCGTGTCCTTCACGGCTTCCAGGCCGCGACCCACGATCTCGGTTCCCTCGGCACGGACCCGATCGATCCAACGGTCGTCGTAGCGCTCGAGATCCTTCTTCTTGGCCGGGTAGTACGGCTCCTTGTTGTACAGCTTGTCGAAGCTGAAAGCCGCATCGTCGTGCAGTGGATGCTTGTACAACAGATCGGCCCAGTAGACCATCTCGAAGCGAAAGTGTGGTTGTGCGATACCCTGGTTGTGTCGTAGACCTTCCGCTATGGAATCACGCCACCAAGTCTTCAATACGTGGCGCCGTGACTTGTTGGCAAGACCGTGGATTCCGATGATGACCTTGGACATGTGAAGCTCCCGGGAACGGAGGGCCGTCAACCATGTTGCATCGCAAGCCATCGCGGCTGACTCGGGACATGCTGACTGCTGCGAAGTTGTTGCCTAATCCGGAAGTTGACAAGACCGTTTCCTTGAAGGAGCATATGTCAAAACACGCCAAAAGTGCCGACTTTTCCACATCGATCAGGCAACCAACCCCACCTATGTGCAGTCAACTGCTTTCGTATCACTCACTTGATTCCGTGTCTGATTGAATTGGCTGCAAAATGTATTGGCGCCAGCGATATTGTTGGGTGTTGTACCCTGGCGCGCGCGGTGCACGGCCTGCACAATTGTGGGGTGCAGGCCTCCCGTCCACCACGTCAACCATGGTTTGAGTGACACTGCCGATCGATCTCGCTCTGCATGGAGGTGGTTTGATGTTTCGAGTGAAGAAAGAGATTGCCTACAAGGTTGCTGACGACGTCGTGACGCTATCGGTGATCATCGGACAGGCACAACTAGGACGATCGGTGGTGAAGTTGGAGGGCGAGGAGATCAAGCGCGGAATCAACATGCGCCGGGCGGAGATTGCTGTCGGAGGCGAACTGACGGGCAAGGCGCTGACAATCAAGTCGGTAGTAACAGACGTCAATGACAAGACCAATCGGTTGTCGGTTCACTACGAACTAGACGGTGGACCCGAGCCGCTCGTCGAGGATGTATCTACTATCGTAGAGCAAGAAGGCGACTCGGCGATCTTCCGCATGACGATCACGTTCGAGTAGGGGGACACCGATGCGCGACTCGTATCCTGCTCGAGTGGTTTGCATGCGCGGGTACCGGCCTTCGCTTATCGCGGTACTATCGCTGACTTCGTTACTTCCCATCTCCGGTGTTGCGGCACAGGCAGCCAAGATTACACCGGCCGACTTGCGCGCGCCCTCGTCTCCCGCATTCGTGCTACTGGGGATAGAGCCCACCGCGGTCGAACGTCCCAACTCCCCCAGGGCACTGGCCACCACGCTGCTGTCCAACACCAGTGCCAGCGACTTCATACCGCGCAACGTGGCGCTCGAGGTCGCGCCCTATTGGCTTGCGTCGCATCCGACACTCACGTTCGATGACTACTACAACGCCAACGTGGGGCAGAGCCTGTTGCAGTCACTCTCGTTGTCGATGGCGACTGCCGCTCTCGACGCCGACTCACTCGGGAACGTGGGAACGGGCGTAGGGTTCGGCTTCAGAACATTGATTCTCGGGGGACGTCCGTCACCGGGACTGAGAGCCTCACGGGAGGAACTGGTGATAATCCAGGACTCGATTCTGGATGCCGACTCGGAGGCGGAAGAGGAGCGACTGGCGGAAAAGGCACGGGCGGTGGCGCTCGCAATTCAGCAGCACGATAGACGCCGCATTGGGCTCAAGCTCGAGCTGGCCGGTGCCGTGGCAGCCTCGTTTCCCACGAACGACTTCGACGACGGCAAGGTGGCACGGCTGGGCGGCTGGGTGACCCTGGGATATAGGCTACCGAGTCCCCAGTTCGAATTCCTTTTGGTGCAACGCGTGATCATCAATCGCGAACCGGCCGAGGCCGGCGACTTCTTGGACTTCGGGGGGCGGGTGCTGTTCGAGCCCAAGGACCTCTCGTTGTCATTCGAGTTCGTGAAGCGGCTGTTGGTCGATAAACCCAGCGATCCATCAATCTCACCACTGGAAGGCTCATATCGCATCTCCGGATACATCGAGTACCGCGTCAGCAATGATGTAACGATAAACGCGAGCTTCGGCCGCGACTTCATCAAGACGAACCTCGATCCCGACACGCTGCTGGCACTGATAGGAATAAACTTTGGCTTCGGGCCATTGCCGGCACTGTTGAGCGGCGGTGACTGAGGCGGGCGCGTTTGAACAATTAGCACGAGGCAGACATTTATGGCGGCACCACCGAACATTCTGAGACTCGGATCCGACGGCCCGGAGGTGAGGCGACTCCAGGAGCTACTGCGGGCCCTGGGGCATCATCTGGAGGAGGTTGACGGCATATTCGGTCCCGACACTGAACGGGCCGTCCGGAAGTTCCAGTCTCGGCACGACCTGGAGGATGACGGAATCGTCGGGCAGGGCACGTCCGAAGCGCTCGGAGCCGAGGCCGATCGGTTGATGAAGACGCCGTTGGGCGAGGACGGCGACGAATCGGTGAGCCAGATGAAGGCCGGCGAAGACGAAGTGAAGCTGAAAGAAGCCGCGCAGAACGCTGCCCTCACGCAGGATGAAGGCCCCAGACCGCCGCGACACGAAGTTACGAGATCAATCGCTCGGGTCGACTCAGACCACGCCGAAGGCACCGACCTGCTGGACATAACCCCGGATGTCAACTCGTCTGCGTCGCTGGTAGCGTCCAGTCTGCTCAAGCCGCCGCTCGCGATAGGTCTATTCGGAGATTGGGGCTCGGGCAAGACATTCTTCATGCGCCGGCTGCAGCAGCGAATAGAGAAACTCGCGCGAGAGGCATCAAAGCGACGTGAGCAGGACAAAGACACCGTCTTCCACACAGACATCATTCAGATCGAGTTCAACGCCTGGCATTACGTTGAAGCGAACCTCTGGGCCAGCCTGGTTACCCACATCTTCGAGACCCTCAACAAGCACTTCGTGCAACAGGATGACGAGAAGGCCAAGTGGGAGCGACTGCTGCGAAAGTTGGATGAAGCACTTCAGCTCAAGAGTGAAGCGGAAGCAGGGCTCGTTCAGGCACACAAAGACCTCGTCGAGGCGCACAAGGATCAGGCAAAGAAGCAGACCAGCCTGACCGAGGCCATCACAGCCGTGTGGAACGGGCTCAAGGATACCGATGCGGGGCCGGCACGCGCGAAGTTGGAACGCACTCTGCATGTGGAGGAGATAAAGCGGTTACAGGAAGGTCTGACACTCCGCAGGTCAGAGGCGGGGGATCTGTACGACCGAGCCGCCCTGTTCCGCCGCAGTGCGTTCAGAGGTCTGGGAAGCACGGCGACACTCGCGGCCGTAGCCGGCGTGATCCTGGTATGCGTGGTGCTTGTTGCGTTGGTGTCGACTGGCGTCATAGAGGAGCCGTTGCAGGCTGCGGCGGCGCGGATTGCCGAAGTGCTGGCCCTGGTCGGTGGAGTTTCCACGTGGGTTGGCAGCGCGCTGCGGAGCGCCAACGGTACCATGGATGCGGTGGAACAAGTCGAGAGTAAGATCAGGGAGCAGCTCACATCCACCAGTCGCGAGAGCGACAACCTCCATGCTGCCGAACAGGCCGTTGCTGCAGCGGGCCAGGAAGTCACCGCCCAACAGCAGCGCATCGCCGCATTGCAGCAGGAGTTGCACGAGCTGCGTCCCAGCCAGAGGCTGGCTCAATTTCTGGCTGATCGCGCATCCAGCACGGACTACCGCAAGTATCTCGGTCTACCGGCACTGATTCGGCGTGACTTCCACAAGCTGGAAAAGCTCATGGCCCAGGACATCGAGTTCTCGGTGTCTCTACCGGAGGGAGTGCAGCGCATAGAACTGGCGGATCTCCTGCCCGCGGTCGCCGAGGAGCTGAAGAAGGTGGACACACCGCTACCGGAGAACACCGACGCCGCGACGCCCGACCAGCTGTGGTCATTGGTGGAGGTGCAGGAAAACGATCGAGGCTGGTGTCTGGTGGACCGCGAGAACGGCCGCACGATCACGGTCACACGCAACGGGACGAAGCTGGAGTGTGTTGTCAGATGGGATCTACCCAGGATCGACAGGATAGTGTTGTACATCGACGACCTCGATCGCTGTCCGCCCGCTCGTGTTGTGCAGGTCCTCCAGGCGGTGCATTTGATGCTTGCGTTCGACCTGTTCGTGGTTGTCGTAGGAGTTGATGCGCGCTGGGTGTCGCAGTCGCTGAAACATCATTACAAGGAGCTGTGGCTGGAGCCGGGCCAGGAGGACGGGTCACTTGTCAAGCGGTCGGCTGCAGATGACGCATGGGTCGTACCCGGCTACAAGGCAACCCCGCACGAGTACCTGGAGAAGATCTTCCAAATCCCGTTCTGGCTGCAGCCGATGTCATCGATGGGGACCAAGGGCTACATACAGGGCCTGCTTCCGACGGACGAGCTGTCCACCGCCCGATCTCGCAAATCTGCCAAAGGTGACGAGTCAAGCGGTGCTCGTTCCTGGCTCGCGGCTGTGACCAAGACTGATGAATCACCGGCGAGTGTTGAGCAGCGTCACAGCGTCCCGTTGATGCGTGCGATCACAGGAGAGGCAGAAGAATTTGACGACGAGACCATGAATCCCCAGAACCTGCGGCTAGAACGCGATGAGCGGGATTTCATGGAAGACCTGGCACCCATCGTTGGCCGTAGCCCGCGGGGCGTGAAGCGGTTCGTGAACGTGTATCGGCTGATCCGAGCCGGTATCGCGCCCCAGGACTACGACGCTTTTGTCGGCAGCGGAGAGAATCCCGGGGACTATCAGGTCGTTCTGCTGCTGCTTGCCATCGTGATCGGCGCTCCCACGATAGCGCTGTCCGTGTTCGGCTACGTGAGCGAGCAACCCAGCGAGCAACTGTTGAGCAAGTTCATCCGGGAGATCGGCGACAAGAAAGGCAAGGCCCCGCACTTCAGGGACTCTGACGAGTGGTCGGAGATCGGAGCGTTCATTGAACGCTACACGAAGGGTGTGGGCAAGGATGTGACTGTCGGAAAACTAAAGGACTATCAGCGCCGCGTGGGCCAGTATTCGTTCAGGGTCGGGCGGTTCTAGTCGCACGCCTCGGCCGTGGGGTGAAGCGACGGCACCGCAGTAGCCGTGATGCGGCACTGGGCATGGTGTCAGCGCCAGTCGGCTTGCCGTGGGTATACATTAAACGTATCTTTAGACGTATGTTTGGAGGTACTAGATGACAAGAGTTCCGGACATCGTGCCCGTGACCGACCTGCGCAAGGACGCTGCCGCGGTTCTGGAGCGCGCGCGTAAGACCCGCGAGCCGATCGTGATCACGCAGCGGGGCCGCGCCGCGGCCGTGCTAATCAGCGTGGCGGAGTACGAGCGATCCTGTGAAGCACGGGAGATTCTGGAACTGCTCGCTCGGGGGGAGCGTGAGATCGCAGCCGGTAGAGGCCATTCACTGAAGGCAGTCCTTTCTGATGTTGATGAGCTTCTCGAGTTGCCGTGAGTCTCCGGGTCCGATTCACGCCCGCAGCAAGACAGCAACTCCTTGGCGCCGTCTCCCATATTCGTCAAGACAA
>JAUVRV010000396.1 GCA_030597435.1 Gemmatimonadales bacterium
CGACGAGGAGTTCAACATCGGGATGGAGTACTCGCCCAAGAACCTCCATGGCCTCTCACACCGAGAGGTGGGCGACTACTCCGATGCCATTTCCCTGCTGTTCGAAGCGCCGGAACCGTTCCTGGATGCTACCCGCGGCCGCACTACCGAACAGCAACTGCTGACCGGCCAGGATGAATTCGTGGTCAAGGCGGGCAAACACGGACTGCTGTTCGAACAGATCGACGAAGCCGGTTGGCCAATTGACGTCCGTGTTGGGCGCCACACGTCCACTGTGCTGCAAACCATGGATAGCTGGACGATCCTCAATCCCGATCGGCCGTTGAGTTGCCGAGGAGTACCGCGCTACGCAGAAATAATCGAGCGAGGCCTGGGTCACTGGCTGCACGATCCTGCGAAGGCCGCGCCCGGGCGGGTTACGATCGAGTAGTGACAATTGAAAGGAGTGTTTTCATGAAACGTTACGTCCGCATCAGTATGGTTGGTTCGTTCATTGCGGCCGCGATGACGCTTACGTTCGCTGTGTCGACGGCCTCAGCCCAGTTCACTCAAGTACTACAGGGTGGCGCCCAGTGCTCCGAGGAAGGGCCTGGCTGCGGTTGTAATCCCGAGCAGATGGACTGCGGTTGTACCAGCATAATGGTGGGCAAACAGGCTTCAACAGACGGTTCGGTAATGACCGCTCATAGCTGCGACGGCAACTACCGGACCTGGCTGCAAATCGAGCCACGCAGGTCGAATCCGACCGGCGCCGCGCGGCCTATCTACTGGGGCACGCTGCACACGGAGACGCCCGATGACATGCGGGGCATGCGACTCAAGGGAAGCATACCCGAGGTAGCGGAAACCTACCGCTACTTCAACGTCGCCTATCCCGCAATGAATGAAAAAGGACTCGCGATCGGGGAGACAACGATCGGCGGCAAGCGAGAACTCAGAAACGATGAGGGGCTCTTCCTGATCGAGAACCTACAAGCCCTCACCCTGGAGCGGACAACCACAGCACGGGATGCCATCCGACTCATCGGCGAGTTGGTGAAGGAATACGGCTATGGCGATTGGGGCGAGTGTCTGACCTTCGTCGACTCGAAGGAAGTGTGGCACTTGGAGATCATGGGAGCAGGTCCCATGGACGTCGGTGCGGTGTGGGCGGCCGTGCGGATTCCCGACAACCATGTGGGTGTCTCGGCGAACATACCACGTATCAGTAGTATCAACCTCGACGATCCCGACCACTACATGGCGAGCGAAAACGTCTTCTCACTCGCTGAAGAGATGGGCTACTGGGATCCCAATAGTGGCGCAGAGTTCAAGTGGTGGCAGGCCTATGGTAGTGTTGACGGAGACGGCAACCCCCGACCGCCGTACTCGACTCGTGAGTTCTATATTCTCAGCACGTTGGCCCCGTCACTGAACCTCACCATGGACATGGAAGAGCTGCCGTTCTCTGTCGTACCCGATGACAAGGTTTCGGTACAGCAGGTCCTGGCATATTACCGGGAGACTTACGAGGGCACCGAGTTCGACATGACCAAGAACCTCATGGTGACACCTCGGTCGCGCTACGGACAGACAACGGAGGGCGAGAAGATCAAGAGCCCTGCAATCGATCCGTGGTCCATTGCCGGTGACATGGGGCATCTGCTGAACACGATCAAGCCGGGCACGGTCGAGACCGTCCGCACCATAGCAGTTGCCCGCTGTTCCTATTCGCAGGTGATCCAAGCCAGAGACTGGCTGCCGCCCGAGATCGGGACGGTCGCATATTTCTCGTTCGACAATCCAGGCCAGAGTCCACGCATCCCGATCTGGGCCGGCGTGACGGAGCTACCCGAGAGCTTCAAGGTCGGCTGTCAGAAGAGCTACCGCACCGATGCCGCATGTTGGTGGTTCCGCCGGGCCAACCGGCTGGCGATGATCAAATGGGGCTGGGCCCGCGAGTATTTGGAGGGCGCGGTGCTGGAATACCAGAACCAGATGTTCGAGGAGGTGCCACTGATCGAGCAGAAAGCCTTGGAACTCATGCAGGCGGAGGTGGCACAGAGTGACAACGGCAACGCCGATCCAATGGACTATCGTGGTTTCCTGACCCGATACACGCACAACTTCTCTCGAGCCACAATGCAGAAGTGGTGGGAGCTAGGCGACTTCTTCTGGGCGCATTACGCCAGGGGATGGTAGTTCCCCACCCCGCCCTTCCCCGGGATTAGAAGGGGAAGGAGGGGAAGGAGAAGAGGCCTTGGTCGACGTGGGGGCACCCGCGTCGATCAAGGCTCTCTTCGTTGGTGTGCTGAGAGTTAATTACCCAACGCGTCCAACCGCTCTAGCGTCTCGTCAATCGTCGCGCGAAACTTCTCGAACCCAGGCGTGTCGCCGCTGATCGTGCCATCAACAAAGCCCGTGAAGATGCCTTGGCACGTCTGCGTGGTACGAGCGAGACGGAAAGTGTCCACGGTTCCGTGGTAGTCTGCTGAGTCTGCTGCATTGATGAACGCGAGCACATTGGTGCGGAGACCATCCAAGGTCGACTTGAAATCCTCCAACGCATCCGCTGGTGGATCCCCTTTCGTGAGCTGCTTCTCCACATCATCGAGAGCTTGCCTGAGACCGGCAATCACTTGAGCCAGGTCACTCATTACATAACTCCGGCGAGCTTCACCAGCTCTCTTATGGTAGCGTGGAACACTGGCAGCCCCGGTGTGTTGGATGTGACCGTCTCGGCGTGCAGATCGGCCAACATATCCTCACAACACTCGGTAGCCCGACGAATCCTGATCCGCGCGAGGAAATCTTGGTAGTTGCCTGAATGGCGTGTTGTGAGTACAGCCCATACGCTGCGACGCAGATCGTCGACCGCAAGACCGAGGTCTCGTACACCCTCGGAGGGACGGTCGTCCTTGCCAACATTGGCCTCAAGGACATCCAGGGCGTTGCGGATCTGACCTACGCCTTTTCGTAGATCCTCGTAGCTCATTGTGGTCTCTCGACTCGACTGTGGTATCGCGAACCTTATGTACTTGTTGGGGCTGTGGCAACCTCGAGATGGGCCTCTGCGGTTCACAGATGCCCGTGGTCGTCAGAGCTACACACAACTCCGTCTCTTACTCAATTGACCCGTCGTGCCCTCAATCCCTGGGTCTCGAACGCCACGACTTTGTCTTCCTCCCACACAAACGTGACCCGGGTTCCGTCATCCGCATCGAAGAACACGCTTTCCGACTCTGGGAGTAACACCG
>JAUVRV010000331.1 GCA_030597435.1 Gemmatimonadales bacterium
CCGAAGCGCCACAATTTCAGACATCCACTATGGGTTGACGCTCCGCATTCCTGCATCACCGTCCGAACGTATCCACGGGATAGAATCTGTCACGGTGAACATTGGCGACTCGACGCAACCTCTGGTTCTCGACTTCCGGGCCCCCGCCGAGGACATCCTTTCGGTTCACACGTTTGAATCCGAGATCCCGTACGAGTTCATCAACGGTCACATCGTCGTGCCACCCAGCGCCCTGGATGCCGGTTCCAACGTCATATCGATCGAGTTTCTGGCCGGGGATCTGTCGCTCAACAGAAACGAAGAGTTCATGTATACGCTGTTCGTGCCCGACCGGGCATCGACAGCATTCCCCTGCTTCGACCAACCTAACCTGAAGGCCGTGTTTCAGCTCACCCTGGAGACTCCGGAAACGTGGCGCGCAGTGGCAAATGGTCCGTTAGTGAGAACCGATACGGCGAACGGTTGGGTTACACACACGTTTGGCGAGACGCGACCGATCAGCACCTACTTGTTCTCGTTCGCGGCCGGGCAGTTCGAGGTCGAGCGTGCCACACGAGCGGGACGTGTGATGCACATGTACCACCGTGAGACCGACGAAGATAAGCTCGCTCGCAACAGGGACGCGGTTTTCGATCTGCACGCCGCAGCGCTCGAATGGCTCGAGGAATACACGGATATACCGTATCCGTTTGACAAATTCGACTTCGTTCTCATACCATCGTTCCAATACGGTGGCATGGAGCATCCCGGCGCGATTCTCTATCGAGCGGCCAGTCTGCTGCACGACGAGTCCGCCACCCAGAACCAGAAGCTGGGCCGCGCAAGTTTGATTGCGCACGAGACAGCCCACATGTGGTTTGGTGACCTGGTGACCATGGATTGGTTCGACGATGTGTGGACCAAGGAGGTGTTCGCCAACTTCATGGCAGCGAAGATCGTGAATCCGTCGTTTCCGGAGATCGACCATGACCTCCGGTTCTTCCTCAGCCACTACCCCGGTGCGTACGGCATCGATCGGACCGAAGGAGCCAACCCGATCCGGCAACCGCTCGACAATCTCCTGAATGCGGGAACACTCTACGGAGCGATCATTTACCAGAAGGCACCCATCGTAATGCGGCAGCTCGAATGGCTGACCGGAGAACAGGCGTTCAGAGAGGGAATGAACGAGTACCTCACAAAGTTCAGCTTCGGCAACGCCACCTGGCCCGAACTCATCGACATCCTCGACAAGCGCACTGCTGAGGACTTGCAAGCATGGAGTCAGGTTTGGGTGGAGGAACCCAACCGTCCCACAGTCACCGTGAACGTCTCCACAAACCAAGAGTCGAGAATCGCTTCAATGGAAGTGCGGCAGACCGACCCCGCGGAGGAGGAGCGGGTTTGGAATCAGCAGCTGAGCGTAGTACTGGGTTGGGACGACAGTGCCGCGGTCTTCCCGACATACTCGAGCGGTCCAGCAACCCAAGTCAGTGGCGCGGCAGGCCTCGCTATCCCCAAGTACGTGCTGGCCTCAGGCGAAGGTGTCGGTTACGGGTTGTTTGCACTGGATTCACCCTCGCGTGAATATCTACTCGAGCATCTCGAGTCGATATCAGATCCGGTAATCCGGGCGGCAGCGTGGGTCACGCTCTGGGATGAGCTGCTCGAGACTCGAGTCCCACCAGATCGATTCATCGAACGAGCCCTGGCAGCGCTCGCGGTTGAGGACAACGAACTCGTGACTCAGCGGGTCCTTGGTTTCCTGGAATCGGCATACTGGCGTTTCTCGACCAGCCAGGAGCGCCTCACTTTGGCACCCCGCATGGAAACCCTCCTGTGGGACCTCATCGAACAGGCCCCCACCACCAGTCTGAAGGCGACCTACTTCAACGCCTATTCGTCCATGGCGCTTACGGAGGATGGCGTCGCTCGGATCCTGGCTATCTGGCGTGAAGAGGTCGAGATACCGGACCTGCCGCTGTCCGAACGCGACTACACGTCCATGGCCCGGGAACTCGCGCTGCGTGGGATTGGCGAGGCGGAGGAAATCCTGACGCAACAGTTGGAACGAATCGAGAATCCCGACCGACGTGCCAGCTACGCGTTTTCACTGCCCGCCCTGTCCTCGAATCCGGCGGTACGCGATGCCTTCTTCGAGAGCCTCAAGGACCCGGGCAATCGCGAACGGGAACCGTGGGTGCTGTCAGGACTGTCCTTCTTGCACCACCCGCTCAGAGCCTCGTCCGCCGAGCATTACATACTGCCAAGCCTGGAGTTGCTGGAAGAGATCCAGTTGACGGGAGACATCTTCTTCCCCAAGCGGTGGCTCGATGCCACACTGGGCGGCCACTCGACGGCAACTGCCGCGCAAACGGTCAGGGACTTCCTGCGTTCCGAGCGGCACTACCCGCCGCAGCTGCGTTTGAAGATCCTGCAGTCTGCCGATCTGCTGTTCCGGGCGGGAGAGATCCGCCATTAAGGCATACGTGTCACTCTGAGGGGACAGTTTTCGACCGCAAATCGCTTACATTGCACTCTGCGCGGTTTCTGCCGATATACTTATAGTGGGTGATCGACGGGGTTGCCCGGCTAACTGTAGCGTCGGCTGGGACTTGCGGGGTGAAGTCGTGCTGGTGGGAACCCTGGCATGGATTTGGCTATTTCCATGGATAGAAGGCCTGCACCGGCCTGGGAAGTTGGACCCCAACAATGGAGTTGGACATGACAGGGTGCACCGACAGCAGTCTTCCGGTAATCTGCCGGGAACTCGACGAGACGATCGAGAACCTAGTTCCCGTCGTCGAGGATCTGCTGCAGCGCCTCTCTGATGCAGCTCCGGTCACGAGTGAAACGGAGGGTTCCGGTGCCAGGCTCACAGTCCCCCTACGTTTCCCGGACGGCATCGGACAGGGACAGGTAGTAGCATCACTGTTCCGCTGGCGCGAGGCAGCTCGCCTCGACATCGAGATCGTCCACAACAGGACGTTCACCAGACCTGATGGTCACGCTTCGGATCGCGCGTGCTTCATGAACGATTTCGCGGCTTCCATCAAACTTCCGAAGGGCACGAACGAACTGCCGCAGGAGTTTGAGCGGCATGTCATTTCTGGCGTGTTGGCGGCTCGCGATGCGGTCCAGCGGCATAACCGCCGTTCGCAGGCACCGTGGAGTCAGGTGCGGGTAACAGCTGTCTAGCGGGAAGTGAGTTGTTCGATTGTCTGAAAGGGCGGGATTGATCTCCCGCCCTTTCTCGTTGCGCGGCTATCTCCCTTCAGGAGTCCCGAACGGGTACAGCTTGTCGATAGGAGCGAACTCGTAGTCCAATGCGTCCAAACGCGTTGTGCCGACAAATGAACCCGGCGCATCCACCACGAAGATCGACTTGGCGAAACCCGTTTCGTCGAAGCCCCTGCGGAAGTGGGCCCGCGATTTGACGATGAACACCTCGTAGTTGTCCGGATCGACGGGTCCGACACGCATCTGCTCCGGATCCACCAGCTGAGTGTACGCCGGCGTGAGAAGGAGCATGTTGTTGTTGCCGAACTCGATGGCAGCCACGTGATCGTAACCGCCGTACGGTCCGAAATAGGCTACCGTACCTTCAATGTGGATCGGTAGTCCCCCGCTCGGTGTGAAGCCGCCGACGTCCATGGAGAATGCATCGCCGGGTTGTGCGTTCGCTTCGGCCAGCGCCTCGAGAGCGTGTTCGTCTCGTAGGCACCCGTAGATGAAGTTGCTCACTCCCTGGTCGATTAGTTCCCTGAGAATGAAGGTCGCGTCACCCGGTCTGTCACTGTAGTCGCCAATGGCAACCGGAGTATCACCTCGGGCGACGGCTCGTCTAACAAGGCGCACTGCTTCATCCGGCATGGGAAACTCGCCACTCGCGAACGCTTCTCGGACTCTCCAGATGTACTCCGACATGTCATCCGCAATCTGGTCGGCAAGTTCCTGATTGTTGTTGGTTATCGCTATTGCAGTAGCTCCCACATCCGGCACGTCAGACCAGGGGTAACCAAAGAACACGCTGACGTAGACGTCATCCTCACGCGCCTCCCAACGACGCGCCCGCTCCATGATGTCCATGGCAGGAGAGGCACCGGTCCACTGCAGCACCGTCGCGGTAATGACACCTGGCTTGC
>JAUVRV010000211.1 GCA_030597435.1 Gemmatimonadales bacterium
CATCGACTGACGTCTTCCCCATCGAGATAGAGGACATGAAGGAGGCACACATCCTCGTGCGTGGAGAAGATCCGCTGGCCGACATCGAGACGACACGTGGAGATTTGAGCCGCGAGTTGGAACGCGAGCTCCGTGGCAAGCTGTTGCAGCTACGTACGGAATTCGCAGCGGCTGCGTCAGACGGGAAGGCCTTGGGTACGCTGTTGCTCGAGTCAGGCCGGACTTTTTTCGTCCTGTTCCGGGCTACACTGCGCTTGGTGGGAACGGCACCACCCCAGGAAGCCAAGGAACTGGTCGCCGGCATAGCTGATGTGTCGGGTATGGATGCCACCTGCTTCGACTGGATCCTGCAAAGAATGGCAGGTAAGAAAACCGCCAATCTCAAGGCATACGACCCGATAGGAGACCGCTACGTGTTGCAGATCGAGCGGCTCGCCGAGTTTGTTGATTCGTTCGATGTAACGAGCGCTGACAGCGCACAGGAGCAAGGGAGTAATTGATGAAGAGAGTAGTATTGACCGCACTGTTGGCACTCACCGTATCCAGCTGCGGCTACAACAGGATTCAATCGCTCGACGAGCAGGTGAACAGCTTCGAGAGCCAGATCAAAGTACAGCTGCAACGTCGCGCAGACTTGGTGCCCAATCTGGTGAACACCGTGAAAGGGTTTGCGGAACACGAGCAGGAGATCTTCGATGCCGTTACCAACGCCCGAGCACAGCTGGGTGGCGCGGTGACTGGTGGCAGCCTGGCCGAAATGGCAGCAGCCAATCAAACCCTGACGTCAGCGTTAGGCAGGCTGATCGCCATCGCGGAGGATAATCCCGAGATTCAGTCCAATGAGAACTTCCGCATGCTACAGGATCAACTGGAAGGAACCGAGAACAGGATATCCACAGCACGCCAAGACTACAACCAGGCTGTACAGGCTTACAACTCCTATATCCGCCGGTTCCCACAGGTTCTGACAGCCAAGATGACCGGGGCCAAGGCCCGGGAGTATTTCGAGGTGACGGACGAGTCGGTGACGGATGTACCGGAGGTGGAATTCTAGGAGAGGAGGCAGGAGGGGCAGAAGATCACCTGCCCCTCCTGCCCTCCGATCCACTACTTGATCTCCACCCCCGCCGCCTTCTCTATCTCCTTGATCAACTCGACATGATCCGCTTCTTCCCCCAAGGCGGCGCGCGCCTTGCCAAACGCTTCCTTGGCAACACCGATCGCGTCGTGCGGCACGCCCGTATCCTGCAGCATCTTGACGGCCACCCCGAGGTCTTTGTCGAGTAGCGCCAGACGAAACGTACGCGGCCACGCGCGGGTCAGCACGCGCTCCGGAATCAGGTTGATACTCACGTTGGAGTATCCGCTCGCCGCGTTGATCACTTCCAGAGCCGTCTCACCGGTTACACCTAGTTTGACGAGAGCTGCGAGGCCTTCCCCAGCCGCCACGATGTTCACGGCCAGCAGTGCGTTGTTGATCGCCTTCAACGCATCACCTGCACCCACCGGACCCACGTGACGGATCTTGCCGGAGTACGGTTCGATGATGCGCGTTGCTCGCTCCACGTGATCCGGCTCGCCACCCAACATCACCGTGAGTTTGCCGGCTTCAGCTCCGACGGTTCCACCACTCACCGGAGCATCAACAAACCCGACCCCGCGTTCAGTGAGCCACCCTGCAAGCGCCCGCGCTTCGGCGGGGTCACCTGAAGTTGCATCGATGAGGAGCTGCCCTGCACGCCACACCACGTCCGGCACCCGAACGACATCGTCGACGTCTGCCGACGTGGGCAAGCATGTGATAACGACATCGGCCCAAGACACGAGGTCCGCCGGACTGGCCGCGACATCCGCTCCGTGTTCCTTGGCAAAGCTCTCAGCCCGCTTCGTAGTGCGATTCCACACCTGTGTCTCGAACGCCTTGGCGATGTGCCCCGCCATTGGCCGCCCGATCGCACCGAGGCCTATGAATCCAACTTTCTCGGACATTGGCAATACCTCCATGCAAGTGACCCCGGACTTGCGCCCGGGGTCAATCTCCTTCCCCTCCTTCCCCTTCTTCCCCTCCTAATCCCGCTACTACGTCCCCAGCAGTTGCCGTCTCAGGGATACCATTCTCCTTCGCAACGAGCCGTCCATGACCCGATCCCCGATTCGGACAATGAGTCCACCGAGTATCTCTAGGTCCACACGAAAATGAGGAATGACTTCCTTGCCGATGGCATCACTCAGTCGTTGCTTCACGAATTGCTGTAGCGCAGGATCTGGCTCTCTGGCCAACACCACACTCGCATGGACACGGTTGAACTTCTCGTCCACGAGACTGAGATACTGCTCGCTGATAGCCACCAAGATGCCCTCTCTGCCACGCTTGACGACGGCTGCAAGAAACTTGATGAATTGATGCGTGGTGCGCCCCTCGAAGGCACGGGTCAGAATTCGCTGTTTCGTCGGCTTGGGAACTCTGGGAGATTCGAGCGCCTGACGGATCGTCTCATCGGATTGGATGGCACCCGCCAGCGCCTCGATCAGATCGGCATACCGTTCCGTGTGGCCTGAGCGCTCGCCCGCCTGAAACAGCGCCTCGGCGTAATTCCGCGCAATGGTACGCTCTCTCAACTCTTGTCCTCCAATGTCGCCAGATAATCCTCGACGATCTTACGGTCACCCGCATCGTCCAGCTTCTGCTGGATCAATTTGGCGGCTGCTGCAAGTGAGAGATCCACGGCTTCGCGTCGAAGCTCGGCAACCGCCCGATCGCGCTCGCCTTCGATTTCACGTTTGGCGCGCTTGAGAATCTCTTCCTGTTCCTGTCTGGCCTTCGCCAACAACCGCTCACGTTCTTTCTCGCCAATCGTCTTAGCCTCAATCACGAGCTCGTGTGCTCGGTCTTTAGCTTCCGCAAGCAGTTTGTTGTGTTCGTCCAGAGACGCTTTGGCTTCTTCATTCAGCCTCGCGGCCTCAGCAAGTTGCTTCTGGATCGTGCGTTCCCGCTCCTCCGTAAGCCGCACAATGTGCGGCCACGCGAACTTCTTGAGCATGAAGAACAGCACAATGAATACAATCCAGGTCCATATGATGAGACCGGGTTCGAGAGTGAATGGCCCGCCGGACGCTCCACCCTCGCTGTGGCCCTCTTGAAGAAACAGAGCCAATGAGTACATGGGACTAGCCGATCAGTTTGGCTGCCAATGACATGATCACAGCGATAATCGTGGCACCTTCCATCAGGAACGCGATGAACAGAGCCGTGCCGCGAATGTCGTTCGCTGCCTCAGGTTGACGAGCAATAGCCTCAGCGGCCTGGCCACCGATCCTACCCAGGCCGAGTCCGGCACCGATCAGGGCCAAACCAATACCCAACCCAACACCGAGAACTACGTAGCCTTCTTTGGCAGCATCTACGGTCACCACAAAACTCGGATCCTGGAGTGCTGCGAGAATGTTCAACAACATTGAATCAGTCCTTTGACATTTGGGAGATCATCGTTTTTCTGCACCCCCGCTTTCACACCGTCTCTCCCCTGACGGTGGTTTCCGCGGCAACCCGCCAACGGTCCATTCGACCAGCGGGATTCCCCGACCATTCGGCCGGGTACATTAAGGAATGACTGGGAGCGCCACAGCCACCCTCTGCCCTCAACCTCCTTCCCCTCCTTCCCCTCCTTCCCCTCCTCAATCTCCTACCTACCTAATGCTCGTGCATCATCATCCCTATCAACACTGCAGTGATGATCGAAAACACGTACGCCTGGACAAAGGCGACGATGAGTTCCAGCCCCATGACACCGAGCACCAGAGTCGCCGAAGCGGCACCGATTGCCCACCTCCAACCTTCGAGATTCCCGAACATGAAGATCAGGCCGAACAGCGTCAGGATCACGAAGTGTCCGGCCGTCATGTTGCCGAATAGTCGGAAGCAGAGGGCAAACGGCTTGACCAACTTGCCCAGGATCTCGATCGGACCCATCGCAACCGACATCATCAGACCACCCACTCCACCCATGCCTGGCAGTGACGGGAAGATCGTACGCATGTAGCCCTTGAATCCCAACTTGAACAAGCCGCTCAATTCGATGGTGAACAGAGCCATGATGGCCAGGGCGGCAGTCACACCGAGATTACCCGTTGCCGCTGCACCCCAAGGGAGTAGTCCCAGGACATTCGCGATGAGGATGAAGAAGAACAACGTCATGATGTAGGGCGCGAACCTGGGGCCGTCATGCTCGCCAATGTTCGCTATCACTATGTCATTCCTGACCCAGAGCACAAACGCTTCCATGGCGTTCGCGAAGCCCTTGGGAGCCGTCTTCCCGGCCCTCTGTTTCTCGAGAAGCCGTCCCGTCATCCACATGCACAGAAACAACAGCGCTGCCGCCACAACCATGAACACGACGTGCTTGGTCGGCGTGAGGTTGAAGTGAATGCCGAGCAGGCTGAACTCGGCCCAGGGCCACGAATGCCACTCTATCTGGAAGAAACTGAAATCGAGCGAGTATGCATCAGCGGTGTGATGCATCAAGATCTCACCGATGTCTACTTCTGTTTGAATCATTTGAGAAACCGTATCTCCGAAAACAACAGGGGAATCAGCACCCCCAGGAAGCCAATCGCAGTGGGCAACGCAGGAAACAAGTCACCCCTGAGCAACACAGCCAACATCCACACAACCGCACCTCCCAACCTCAGCGCCATCCCTATACCCCACCCCTTGGCGAGTTCCTTGAAAGGAGCGTTCCAAACTCGCTTGAGCGCCACAACCGAAACCACATGGATCGCCGTTGCCAGCAATCCGAACGCTCCTCCAGCGATGGCCGCCTGTACGCCCCAACCCAGCCATACCAGCGCTGTCACGAAGACCGTGAGCAGGAACCCGAAACCCACAAGCTTCACTGTCGATCTCCGGACTCATCACTGTCCTGTTCAACCAGCAGCCTACGGTATATGCTCACGCTTCCGAGGACAGCCCCGAAAAGAGCACCAATGACCATGAATACGGGAGTCACCCTCAGCCAGCCATCGAGCAACCAGCCGCCTGCCATAAACAAAAGCACGGCGGCTGCGAAGGTGCACCCCAGACCCGAATATCGGTATGCTTCCCATAGCGCGATGCGCGTACCAGTAGGCTTCATGCCGGCCGGAAGTTAGTCCTTGTGAATAATTTCGCAAGCTAAGTAAGCTGCAACAAGCGGTGGCTGAAACGGCCCGACTCGCGTAGCATTCGGGGGCGGGGCGGGAGTGGGGTCAGACGGGGTAGAGGGGACAGGAGGTATATATCCTGTCCCATATGACCGGGTTCGGAAAGGGACACAGTGAACGCGAATCCAGCACGAGCGGACGACAACGACATCCAACTTCTCGACCGCCTGGCGACCGCACGGAGCGAGCTATTGGCTCAGATCTCCAACCGGATAGTAGGGCAACATGAGGTATTGGAGGGTGTTCTCACCGCCATAGTTTCCGGGGGCCACGGGCTGTTGGTCGGAGTACCGGGCCTCGCCAAGACTCTCATGGTCTCCACCATCGCGGACGCCCTCGATCTCAAGTTCTCCCGCATCCAGTTCACGCCAGATCTGATGCCGAGTGACATCACTGGCACCGAGATCATCGAGGAGGATCCGAGCAGTGGGAAGCGAGAGTTTCGCTTCGTTC
>JAUVRV010000145.1 GCA_030597435.1 Gemmatimonadales bacterium
CCTACTGAAACGGATCGACAAGCTCTTGGAGTTGGACGAGTCGAGGCGCTCGCTGCTGAAGCAGGTCGAGGTGAAGAAGGCTGCCCGCAACAGCTCGTCCGAAGAAGTGGCACGCTTGAAGAAGGCGCAAACCGACGCGACATCACTCCTGCGGGAACTCAAGGAACTGAGCGCTGAGATCAAGCTGCTGGATGCACAGCTGCGGTCGGTCGAGGAGGAGTTGGAGGTCGAGCTTTTGTTCATACCCAACCTCCCGTCCGATGAGTTGCCGGACGGCGGCGAGTCGGCAAACAAGACCGTCCGTTCTTGGGGAGAGCCGGTAGAATTCGAGTTCGAACCCAAGCCGCACTGGGAGATCGGTGAGAACTTGGGCATCCTGGATTTGGCACGTGGCGCGATCATCTCGGGTAGCGGCTTTCCGTTGTTCATGCAGATGGGAGCGCGCTTGGTGCGGGCGCTGATCAATCTCATGCTCGACATGCACGTTCGAGAGCACGGCTACGTCGAGGTGGCGCCGCCGCTGCTAGTGACCAAAGACAGTGCCAGAGGGACGGGGCAGATACCGGATCTCGAGAACAACATGTATGTGACGGAAGAGGGGCTCTATCTGATCCCCACGGCGGAGGTCCCGGTCACCAACATACATCGAGATAGCATTCTTCGTGCAGAGCAGTTGCCCTGCGGCTACGTGGCCTACACGCCGTGCTTTCGACGCGAGGCTGGGGCGCACGGCCGTGACACACGGGGCATCATCCGGGTGCACCAGTTCGACAAGGTCGAGCTGGTTCGCTTCTGTCGTCCCGAGAACTCGCGTGCGGAACTCCAGTTGCTGCTGGGCCACGCTGAGGCGGTGCTACAGCGGCTAGAGCTACCGTACCGCGTGGTGCTTCTCGCTGCCGGTGATGTGGGTTTCTCGAGTGCTATGACCTACGACTTAGAACTCTGGGCATCCGGTGTCGGCAAGTGGCTCGAGGTTTCGAGCGCGAGCAGCTTCACCGATTTTCAGGCACGTCGCGCAAATATTCGGTACCGACCTGAACCGGGGGCGAAGCCATATTACGTTCACACGCTGAATGCGTCGGGTGTGGCGCTGCCGCGAACGATCATTGGCTTGCTCGAGAATAACCAACAGCCGGATGGCTCCGTCCGCATTCCCGAGGCACTGGTTCCATACCTTGGCACCGATCGGCTGACGCCAGATGGCGGCACGTAGAGTACTGCGGTCGCTCAAGCGATACGGTTCGACTGTTGTCCTAGCTCTCGTTCTCATCTTTGGGGCTATCTCGGTCTGGCAAGCATGGGACATTGCCAATCTGCTACGGCGCGAGGCGCGTGCGACGTCGCGTATCTACGGACTGATCGTGGCGGCGCTGAACGACACAGTTAGTAGTCCCATAGGCACCCTACTCAACATGGCGAGCCATGTGGGAGAAACCGGGATTCCCCTGGTCATTACCGACTCGACTGGCCAGCCGACAGCGGCGTTTGGCATTCCGACGGAACTCGCTCTCGGGCTCGAGCGGGATCCGCGGGTGAGGGAGTACGTCGCCGAGCTAGACAAGAGAAACCCACCGATGACAGTGCCCGGCGGTTGGCAGGTGCATTACGGTGCCCTGCCGGTTGAGTCGCGCTTGCTCTGGCTGGGGATACTGCAGGTGGCAATCCTGCTGGTTGCGTTGATCATCGGGAT
The DNA here is from genome assembly GCA_030597435.1 of Gemmatimonadales bacterium. Classification (GTDB taxonomy): domain Bacteria; phylum Gemmatimonadota; class Gemmatimonadetes; order Gemmatimonadales; family GWC2-71-9. The sequence continues at coordinate 1,691 of JAUVRV010000145.1, forward strand.
TTGGGCGTATCGGAGATCGGTGGAGAGTCACCGCGATCGACTCTGGGTGGCAATGGCGCGGGAGTCAGCACACCAGCTGGGCACGCCGCTAATGAGTGCGGGTGCCTGGATCGACAGGTTGGCCGATGTTGCTGACCCAACGGTGCGCGATATAGCCGCTCATCTGACCGATGATATGGAACGGTTGGAACGTGTCGCGAAGCGATTCGAACGGATCGGCCGACCTGCCCGCCAGGATGAAGTGGCCATGGGGGTCCTAGCGGAGCGGGTCGCTAATTACTTCAAACCCAGGTTACCTCGGCATGCCAATCGGATCGAACTCAAAGTCGAGGCACCGGAGGCGGGGCCCGTGATCCAAGCTGATCCGGTGCTCGTTGAATGGGCGCTCGAAGCCCTCGTCAGCAACTCGATTGATGCATTGAGTGGTCGGGGTGGGAACATCACGGTTGCCGTCGAGCGGAAAGGAGAACAGGCGAAGATAAGAATCGCCGACGACGGGCCTGGGATTCCTATGGAGGTCAGCAACAACCTGTTCGAGCCCGGCGTGTCGACCAAATCGGGTGGGTGGGGGATCGGACTTGCCCTGGCTCGACGCATCGTCGAGGACGTGCACGGTGGACGCCTGGAAATTGTCCCTTCCCAGGTCGGTGCCACCTTTGTAGTCACGTTACCCGTGGCGGCTGAGTCGCCATCCGATGCTTGAAGTAAAACTGAATCCTGCCCAACGCGAAGCAGTCGAGCACACAGGGGGCCCTCTCATGGTGCTGGCTGGTGCTGGTTCGGGCAAAACGCGGGTACTGACCACTCGCTTGGCGCATCTCGTTCACCACGGCCGGATATCACCGAGCCGGGTACTGGCCGTAACCTTCACCAACCGTGCTGCAGGCGAGATGCGTAGTAGAGTTGGGCAGTTGTTGGGACGAGATCCGGCGGGACTGTGGATCGGGACATTTCACTCGATATGTGCCCGTCTGCTGCGCCGCGAAGCGCCCCGCGTTGGTTTCACATCACAGTTTACCATCTACGACGAGGTTGATCGTCTCGCCCTGATCAAGCGACTGCTGGAACGAGGCGGTTATGTGCCACGCGCATTTCCGCCCCGTCAAATCCAGTCCATCATATCGGCCGCGAAGAACAGGATGGTGCCCGCTGAGGAACTCGCTGCTGCCGCGGAGGATCGGATCACTCGGGTGGCGGCCGATATCTACCATGAGATGACCAGGGCGTTGCTTGCCGCAAACGCGATGGATTTCGACGACTTGCTACTGCATCCACTCACTCTCTTTAGTGAACACCGCGACCGCTTGCAGCACTATCAGCACCGGTTCGATGCGATTCTCGTCGACGAATTCCAGGACACCAACCGAGCGCAGTACCTGTTGGTGCGGCATTTGGGTGGAGGGCACGGCAATGTTTGCGTTGTCGGCGACGACGATCAATCGATATACAGTTGGCGGGGTGCAGATGTCAGGAACATGCTGGATTTCAAGGCAGATTTCCCATCCGTCAAATTGGTGCGGTTGGAAGAGAACTACCGTTCCACCCAGGTGATCCTCGATGCGGCCAACGGCGTGATCGCTGAGAACAGGCAGCGGTTGGGCAAGACGCTCTTCACCTCGAGGCCGGGTGGTGAAATGGTCGACATCATCGCGGCAGCCGATGAACGGGATGAGGCCGAGTGGATTGCGCGCGAGATGCGCGAGCGCAGTGCCACGGACCTCTACGCGTTCCACGACATGGCAATACTCTATCGCACGAATGCACAATCTCGTGCACTGGAAGAGGCTCTGCGTCGTGTCAGCATCCCATACCGCGTTGTGGGTGCAGCGAGTTTCTATCAACGGCGAGAGGTAAAGGACCTGATCGCATATCTCAGACTCGTGGTCAATCCGGCTGACGACGAGGCCTTCATGCGGGCAGTGCAGGTGCCCAAGCGGGGTATAGGACTGGCCAGTCTGACAGCACTCCAATCCGCAGCGACTCAATGGTCGAAGTCGTTGCTGGAGACCGCGGCAATCGCAGACAGAATAATCGATTTGAGGCCGTTGGCGAAGCAGAGGCTCGTGGATTTCGCGGATCTGTGTCAACGGTTTCGCACAGGTTTGGCCGACACGACTCCGGCCGCCATCCTCGAGCGCGTGATCGAGACAATCGACTACGAATCACACCTTGCCCGCGAGGGATTCGAGGGAATGGAGCGTCTAGAGAACGTGCGAGAACTAGTGGCAGCAACCGGGGAGTGGTCGGAGGAGATGGACCCCGACGAACTGGGGTTCCCCCTAGAGCGGTTCTTGGCCGGTGCTGCGCTCACGTCTGCGGCAGAACAGGTTGCCGGTGATGCTGAAGGCGTGAGTCTCATGACCGTTCACACTGCGAAGGGACTGGAGTGGCCCATCGTGTTCGTTTCGGGTCTGGAAGACGGTCTGTTTCCATTGCGACGGGCTCTGGAGTCAGAGGAGGACACCGAAGAGGAGCGGCGCCTCGCCTACGTGAGCATCACGCGGGCACGGGATCGGGTCTACCTGATATGGTCACGGACGCGGCGCCGCGGTGGGCAGTTGATGCCTGGATTGCCGTCTCGATTCATCGATGCCGTGCCTCAAGAAGTGGTGCGAGAACGGCGTACCAGTGGTGTCTTTGGCGGTGACCTGTTCCGCCGGAAGCCAAAGCCTACTCCATGGACGGTGTTCGAGGAACCGGAACCGGAGCTGGAGTCGCAGGACACCCCGCGGTTCGTGAAGGGCGAGCGCGTGCGCCATCGAAGATTCGGATCGGGAACGATCGCCGGTGTCTCGGGAACCGGTCGAGACCTGAAAGCAACGGTGAGCTTCGATGACGAGGAGGTGGGTACCAAGCAGCTGCTCGTAGTTTACGCCGGGCTCGAGCGGGATTGGGACAGCGCATGAGTGGGATCGGTCCTGACTGAGATCGATCTCGTTGTTAGGTTGCCTGGCCGCTGCCTTTGGGTTTGCCAGCCTTGGTCAGGCGTCGCTTCACACGCTTCTTCTTGTTCTTGCGGCCGTTTGGCTCCCTCCAGGGCCGGGTCGACTCCGATATGTTCCAAAATCCAAGATCGTACTTGGGCAACCCGAAGTGTTCGTTGGCAAACCGACTCAGGGTGGGATGGTCGCCCGGGAGTCGGTTCCGCATCACGTCGACACGCATGCGCTTTGCCAATTGCAGCGAAGATGCACCAGCAGGATCCAGCCTTTTCGCCATGCTCTCCGATTGCGATAGAACTTCCATGATGAATTGGAACGAGATGCCCATGTGACGCTCGATCACATCGTCTCCCAAGTCCCAGCGGCTCGTGTCGGCCAGGATCTGGAAAGCGCGCTGCCAACTCTGCGTTTCCGTTACCCCCACCATCCCGCGGAACAACCTGCGACTGGTACGTACCGAAAAGATAGTGGGGGCCAGAATCCGGTCGAGGTGTGCGTCGGAACTCGCATGGTCGTGCCGCACGATATCCATAGCGGTCTTGGCGTATTGGTCGCCCAAGTGTCCTTCGAACCTGCTTTCCCAGTAGGAGTGTCCTAAGGCTATGGTCCTGGAGGTAACCACCAACTGGCGCGGAACGTAGAAGTTGTGCGCGACCGTGTCGGCGGCCAGATGGGAGATGTATCCCAAGCCGAAGGCTCGTAGCGGGTCGGTATCAGCCGTGTCGTGGATTTCCTGGGCGACGTTCCACGAGTGGCAATGACGTCCGACAGGCACGTACTTTTTTGCTATCGAGGTGTCAGCAGCGATGTTGCCATACAGGTAGTCGTATGGGAACGCTCTCAAGAGGTCAGCTACGGCCAGTGGTAGCTGTGCCAGATTGGCGAGTACCGACTCACCCAGCAAGATGTGGGTGCCTGGGGTCCAGGCGTGGGCGGGGTCCGGCAACAGGATCAGCATGAGGAGTGCGAGCCCGAATGCCGCGCCCAAACGGCCCAATGTCACCCGCTAGCGTCTCCGAGCCACAAGGGCTCGCTTCATGGTCCGGAACAGCTTGCCACCGCGCCTGGTGGTGCGCAGAGCAGCTGCAATATCGAGTGCCGTTCCCTCGAATTCGTCCTGCACGACGTCCAGCAGGGCCTCCAAGTCGATCAGCCGGTCTTCGATCGAATGGGCCGCCCGCTCGACCCTTTCTCGCATCCCTCTCGAGGTGCCGACGAATCCATCTACTTCTTTCTTGACGAGAGTTACCGTTTCGCCCGCATCGTCAACTAGCGACTTGATCGAAAGCAAGGCTGGTCGGGCATCGTGATCGAGGATGCCGGTTAACCGGCGCAGCTCTGACGCCAAGCGGCGTAACTCACCAAACAGGAACAGCATTCCGATGCTGCAGATAATCAGCATCAATGCGATTGTCGCCGCGGAGAGTGCGGTAACGGTCTCTGCCCATGCCATCTTAGTTCTCCTTGTGCTACCTGCCCAATTGACCAGGTGGTCAAGTCCCGCCGCTATGGAATCCTCTCGAATCCGCCTCTAAGATAATGCCCTCAGTTGGGTCGTGTGTGAGGAGGGACACGGGACGACAAGACGGTATCGAAACGGGTTAGTCAGATCCGGATACCAACCGGGAAGACATTCCAATCACTTGGTTCAGGGACAGAGTGAAGAGTATACCGGTTCCCGGGGCGCTGAGGTCACCGCAGACGTTTTGAATCATCGCGATGGCGGCGTCCAGCTTCTCCTTCGATTCGATCACTGAGAAGACCGTGGTGTTTTGTGGCCGGGCACCGGACATCAGGTCCTTGAGGCCGGCAAACACGGGGGCTTCGGGAAGGTGACGGGCCATCCCATGGCTGTTCAGTACCGTGGCTCCCGTTACACCCAACTCAACGAACCCGGACAGGATGTCGTTGAGCTTGTCCGCTTCATTGATAACGCAGACTAGTAGTTCCATCCGAGTAGTTTTCGATTCTGCAGGTGCCAAGAGAGTGAGAAGGGGCCGCGGCCCAGTGATCCTGAGGGAAACTTCTGTTTACCCACGAGACTGTCAAGCTTGTCTCCTTGCGTGGCTGACCGGTGCATCATATGGTTTCCCGCACCATGAGACAACGATTCAGAGTGAGCGGGGGCATACCGCTCAA
>JAUVRV010000303.1 GCA_030597435.1 Gemmatimonadales bacterium
GAGAGCGACAGCAATAGGACTGCGGCACGACCAGGGCCCGCCCCATCCCGACGCCCCTACCCAGCAGCATGTGCCTGCGTTTCCCGCGACAGAAAAAGGTGTGATCACGACCCGGCTCCTGGCGGGGCACCTCGCTGGCGTGAGGCATTACAGCGGTTTGGAGTTCCTGAGTACCGAGCGGTATCCGACTGTCACGGCTGGCCTGGACATCTTCAAAGATGATACTCTGCAGACCCCGCCGGGAACCCAGTGGTCGTATTCCAGCTACGGTTGGAACCTGATAAGTGCCGTGATTGAAGGTGCCTCCGGTGAGGAATTCATCAAGTACATGACCGACAACGTGCTCATTCCTCTTGGTTTGCGGCACACGGTAGCAGACCACACCGACAGCATCATCTTGGGTCGGACCGGTTACTACGACCGGACGGATGACGGCGCGTTAATCAACTCACCGTACGTCGACAACAGTTACAAGTGGGCCGGTGGTGGTTATCTGTCTACCCCGGAGGATATGGTGCGGTTCGCGAATGCTCTCCTTGGCGGCGAGATACTCGAGCCGGAAACCGTCCAGATGTTCTGGACCTCACAACGAAAGACCGATGGTGAGGAGACCGGTTACGGTATCGGGTGGAGTGTTGCGGAGGTAGAAGGTGTCCGGACAGTGAGTCACGGTGGCGGATCGGTTGGGGGCAATTGCTGGCTTGGCATCGTGCCCGAGGTGGGTGTCGTGTTCGCGATCACATCCAATATGTCGGGCGCGGAATGGGGTGACGTGCCGGCGATGATCCTGCAGAAGTTCGCAGGAATGTGAGCCAATTCAGTGAGTTGGTGAGTGGGCCGTAGCTCCCACTCACCGCTCACAGACGGTTCGCTACGGCTCGATAGGTGGACGTCTATGGAATCGCATCCATTGCATCTGCCCCATTCGCCCCACTCCCATTCCAGCGCCTCGACCACGCATTCCGTACCGTGATGTAAAACCGCCTCGCTGTGAAGCGAACTGCCGGTGACCGCCCCCGCCCCAATATGCCTGTCCCGACGCACTCCAACGGGAGCGTCCGGCCAGCGTCCGACCGCGCTGCAACTGCGACTGTTGCTGTACCGTGATGATCCCCGCCACATCATTGTGCAGCTGGATCAATGCCGGTCGCAGGTCGCTTTCAGGGTAATTGTACTTCTCGGCGATTTGGCTCATCGCTTCCATGCGGGGTCGCTGGACATCGGTCCAGAGTGCGTCGATCTCGGCGCGCATCTGACTCATGCGATCGATGGCATCTGAGTTCTCGCTGCGGAAGCTCTGCGCGAGTTCGTCTAACTGAGCGCGCTGTTCTTCGGTGAGATCGACTACCGCCGCGATGCTGTCTACTCCATTCTCGTACAGCACCCAGCTTCTCATGCCAAAAGCATTGCCTGACCCGCGTGGCCCAGCCTGGGGTGCGGCGGAGACCGCGAGCGCGGTCGCCAGCCCGAAGGTCATTGCTAGTGTTCTTGTTACTCTCATGTCTTCTCCCTGCCCGGTCCCAATGGACGATTAGTGGCTTCGATCCTAATGACGTTGGGGAGGGGAGGTTGTTAAGGGAAAAGGGAAAAGGGAAAAGGAAGAGGGGGACAAACGCGCCTGCTGGCCGATGCGGCGACGGGAAATGCTAATGACGATCGGTCGAGGACGATGGAAGACGATGGGTGGTGTGTTTCTACGGCAAGAGGAAGAACCCCACGCCCAGAATCGCATATACCGCAAGCAGTTGCACGCCTTCCATCCAGTGGGTCTCACCGTCCTGCGCCAACGCCTCCATGATTCCCACGGCAACCACTATGGCCACCACCTCCATGGGAGTAAACAGGAGATCCATCGGTTCGGGAGCTATCAAGTAGCTGAGAAAAACCAGCGCTGGAGCAACAAGTAGTGCGACTTGTAACGATGAACCGATCGCGATGTTGATGCTGAGGTCCATTTTGTTGCGAAGTGCAACCAACACCGCGGCAGAGTGCTCGGCGGCATTGCCCACCATCGCTACCAGGATCACACCGATGAATACCTCGTTCATGCCCATCGTCTCGGCGGCGTGCTCCACCGAACCCACCAGGAGTTCGCTCATGACACCGACCAAGGCGGCCGCCATCAGCAGCACGGTGATCGACCGTGAGCGGCTCCAAGTTTCGCCGTGGGAGTGCTCCTCGTCCGGAGTACCTTTGGAACCGGCGTATAGATGGGAGTGCGTTTTGAGTACAAAGATGAGCGACAGGAAGTATGTGATTACCAGTATGACAGAGATGAACAGGCTGAGTCGGTGCTCGCTGACCGTCGCGTTTTCACCGACGATCCAGTGGAACGTTGCCGGAACTACGAGTGCAATGGCCGCGAGTAACAACATCGTGGAGCCAAGACTTGCAGCCGTGCGGTTGAATCGCAAAGATTGGAACTTGAGTCCACCGAGCAGTGAAGAGAGACCAAACACCAAGAGGATGTTACCGATTATCGAACCGGTTATCGATGCCCTGACTAGCTCATAATACCCTTCCCGCAACGCAATGATTGCAATAATGAACTCGGCGGCGTTTCCGAACGTCGCGTTCAGTAGGCTACCCAAACCGGCACCAACATGCTCAGCCAAGTGCTCCGTTGCTCGTCCGATCAGCCCCGCCAGAGGAATCACGGCTATGGCTGATGTAATGAATACCGCTGTGTCAGCTCCCTCCACGCCATACTCGAGGATCAGGGCGATGGGAACGAAGACGAGCAGGATGTAGATAGCGTTTTCAGGCTTGAAGAGTTGCTTCACCAGTGAATCCAGGTTCTCAGCCCTCATTCTTCATGTGAGCCTGCATTTGTCTGTCGAGTTCTCTGGCCTGAGATGGCGTGAGCGTCTCCTCTACCTCGGGGTGTGCCCGGGCAGCATGAACGTACAGCAGTTTCCGAACCTGCTCGTCGGTTTCAGCTGTAGCGACGAAGTCGCAGTCGTGTCCCAAGTCACGACAGGAAAGTGAGAACATGTGCGAACCTCAGATTGGATTGTGAAGCGCTTGCAGGGTGTCTCTACAACTAGTACCCACGATGCTCTCGTAAACTAGTCATCTTGCGAATCGCTGCCAGAATCCAACTCTCTCGTGCCTACTGCCCTCTCTGCCCCCTCCCCTTGCCTTTATGTAATCATTGTGATATCATTGCAATATCACAAAGGAGGTTTGTCATGATCCGCGAAATCGAACGCGAGGTAAGCTCCGGGTATGTGGCCATTGCTGCGATATTCATCCTGCAGGCCGCTCTAACGGCGTGGGGTGTTTCGGCAATCTTGGCTGAAAACGTGTTCCTCATAATTGTATCCACAGTTCTGTGGTCGCTGATGTTCCTTTTCTGGGCGGGGCTCTTCATAGTCAATCCCAACGAGGGCCGCGTACTGCAGTTGTTCGGCAAGTACGTGGGAACCGTCAAAGCCCCCGGTCTCCGCTGGTCCAATCCGTTCTACCTGAAGCACAAGATCTCGCTGCGGGTGCGCAATTTCGAGACTGGCAAGCTCAAGGTCAACGACTCCAACAGCAATCCGATCGAAATTGGCTGTGTGGTCGTGTGGAAAGTGGTCGATACTGCCGAGGCGATGTTCGAGGTCGACGACTACGTCAACTACGTGCACGTCCAGAGCGAAGCTGCCGTACGTAACCTGGCTACCGACTATCCCTATGACGCTCACGGTCATGGTGATGTAGCGTTGAGCAGCCACACCAGTCAGATATCTGAGCAGCTCAGGGGCGAGGTGCAGGATCGCTTGCAAAAGGCAGGCGTGGAGGTGCTGGAGGCCCGCATAAGTCACCTGGCGTACTCACCTGAGATTGCTGGTGCCATGTTGCAGCGCCAACAGGCAAGTGCGGTCGTCGCCGCCCGCACCAAGATCGTAGAGGGCGCCGTAGGCATGGTTGACCTGGCGCTCGAGTCTCTGTCTCAGAAGAACATCGTCCAGCTGGATGAGGAGCGGAAAGCCGCGATGGTCAGCAACCTATTGACGGTGCTGTGCTCAGATCGTGGTACGCAGCCAGTTGTGAACACGGGAACGATCTACCAGTAGACTCTCATGTCAGATCGAAAGCCGTTCTTGATACGGATCGATCGAAAGGTGCTCGAGGCCGTTCAGCGCTGGGCCAACGATGACTTGCGCAGCCTGAACGGTCAGATTGAGTTTCTCCTCAGGCGCTCGCTGCAGCAAGCCGGAAGGCTCGAGCAAGAGGTGAGTGATGAGTGACGCACGGAGGCGCCGATGACACAGGCCACACCCTCTGTAGTCTTCCAACCGCTACACGATGATGTGATCGTCCCCACCCGGAGCACAGAGGAGTCGGCCGGTTACGATGTCCGAGCCTACCTCGATGGCCGATCCGTCAAGTTGCGCAAGAGTGCCGAGGACGCGGTAGCGGAATTGACAGTCACCGACGGCAAGCTCGTGTTGGAGCCTGGTGACACGGCCCTGGTACCCACGGGCTTCAAGGCGCGAGTACCTC
>JAUVRV010000128.1 GCA_030597435.1 Gemmatimonadales bacterium
TGCTCGAGAGTCAAGAAATGCGACCCGCGATCTTCTCTCCTGCAACCAAGGCAGAGGAAGGCCACGACGAGAACATCACGTTCGATCGTATGTTGAGTGAGGCGGGTGAAGCAGTGGCGACCCGGTTGCGGGACGTTAGCATGGCACTGTACGAAGCAGGCGGGGAGCGCGCCCGGAAAAACGGCATAATCATCGCCGACACCAAGTTCGAGTTTGGCCGATCGGCCGCGGGCGACTTGGTACTCATCGATGAACTGCTGACACCGGACTCTTCTCGCTTCTGGCCGGCCGATAAGTACGAGGTAGGTAGGGGGCAGCCAAGCTTCGACAAGCAGCCTTTGCGTGACTACCTGGCGGGGCTGAAGCGCAACGGAGAGTGGAACGGTGAGGCTCCGCCACCGACTCTTCCGGCCGAAGTGGTGCGGGCGACGAGCATCCGCTATCAGGACGCCTACCTCAGGATCACCGGCGAACGGCTCTCCGACAGTCTGTGAGAATCGCACCAGAGGGCCGTCCATTCTTGATCATGGCCTGGGCCGTTCTGGCCGGCGGTCTGGCTCTGGCCTGGGTCCTGGATTTCGGATGGTGGGTGGTCTTCCCCGCTCTGTGGGCTCCCGTCGCACTGTGGGTCCCTTGGTTCTTTCGCGACCCCATTCGCCGAGGACCTCGGGGAGACTCACTGGTACTGGCACCGGCAGACGGCCGCGTTGTGGCCATCACCGAGGTAGACGAGCCTGACTTCATGAGGGGACCGGCTCGCAAGATCTCGATCTTCATGAACGTGTTCAATGTGCATGTGAACCGGCATCCGGTTGACGGCGTGGTTGCGTACAGACACTATCGGGCAGGCAAGTTCGTCAACGCCACGCTTGATAAGGCAAGTATCGACAATGAGCGGTCGTCGCTCGGTGTGGACGGACCGAAGGGCAGACTGTTGGTAAGACAGATAGCCGGTTTGGTCGCCCGGCGCATCGTCACCGATCCCAGTGAGGGGGACGTGGTGCAGCAAGGGGAGAGACTGGGAGTCATCCGGTTCGGATCGCGGCTCGACACATTCATCCCGCTCGCGGCGAAGGTCACGGTGAGCTTGGTAGACCAAACGCTAGCCGGCGTAACTGTAATCGCGGAGTGGCCAGCATGACACGTTCATCCCGTCGTCGCAGCAGAGTACGCAGCGTCATAATCGTGGTGCCCAGCCTCTTCACGCTGGCGAACCTGTTCTTCGGAATCTGGTCCATCGTACTAGCATCTCAGGGCTCATTCTACCTGGCCAGCTGGTGGATTGTCATAGCCGGCGTGCTGGACACGATCGACGGACTGTCGGCTCGCATGAGCAAGACCGGCACCAAGTTCGGTGGTGAACTGGATTCACTGGTAGATATAGTCAGTTTCGGCGTAGCTCCGGCGATCCTCATCTATTTCCTCATGCTGTCGAGCACCGGTCCATATGCCTGGGTGTTCTGCTACGCGTTCGTGGTTTGCGTGGCACTGCGACTGGCTCGGTACAACGTCCAAGCCACCGAGTCGCACAGATCCGGCTTCACCGGACTGCCGTCGCCCGCCGCAGGCATGACGCTCGCCACGTTCTACCCCTTCACCCAGACCGATTTCTTCCAGACCCAACTGACCGACCTACCGTGGCCGCAGATAATGATCTTCCTGATGATCGCATTGGGGCTGGCCATGGTGAGCCAGATACATTATGCCCGGCTCCCTGGGATTGGCTTCCGTACCCGGCGCGGCATCCTGGGGCTCGCCGTGAACGTCACAGTCCTCGGATTTGCGATCTGGTCACGTGACATCTTCTTCTTCCCGCTGGGGATTACATATTTCGCATACGGGTTCCTGCGAGGGGCCGTGATCGGCTTCCTGGAACGAGAGGACGACGAAGAGAAAGACGAAGAGACCGCCGAGATCCGGCGTCCCCGGGTTGTCGCCGACCTCCCAGAGCAAGAACAGCGGCAGAAGCCGGCGGGCTAGGGCCAGAAAAGTCTCAAAATGGGATATTGGTCACCTCCGGGCCCTCAAAAACCACTATCTTATGCTTTCAGTTACCCGCTGGCCCACGGCGGGCGTTCCCGCCGCCGGCGCGGCAGTCGGCGCTGAACTCTTGTAGGAGGCACGCGGTGAGATGGCCAACTCTCGCAGCAGCAACCCTGGTGACGGTAGCAATCTCGGGATGTGACAGAATTCCGGGCTTGGGCGGTGGAGAGGAAGAGACCCCACCACCCGATACCGCCATCGCCACAGCACAGGTCCAGGACACAGTGGTGCAACCCCAGGAGCCCCAGACCACCCCGGAAACGGCACAACCGGAGCCGCCCCCACCAGCGGAACCGCAGGTCCAACAGCCGGTGTCCTCAGGAGTGGACGAACCCTGGACGCAGACCCACACCGGTACGGTGAATCCCGGAATGACCAAAGACGAGGTCGTTGCTGTATGGGGTGAGCCGGTCACGGAGCGATCGGCCGGTGAATGGACCTACCTGTACTACCGGAACGGGTGTGAGGTGACTTGCGGGACCTACGACGTTGTCCTGTTCCAAGGTGGCCAGGTGGCAGACGCAATCGTCAGGGGTCCGGGACACACCTACGGAGGTGACTCCTCCTCACCCCCGGATAATCAGGCACAGTTCACCCCACCCGGGGGGGGATGAACGAGCGGTTGGGTAGGCAGCGCATGAGTGACAAGCCCAGCAGAAATGAAGCGGAGTACTTCGCTCTCCGAGAAGCCGAGTTGCACCGTGAGAGACACCGGGAGACAATCCAATCTCACGACGATGAAGAGCGCAAGACCCACTTCATGAAGTGTCCTCACTGCGGCGCCGATCTGACCACTGTATCCGTGGACGGCCTCACGATCGACCGGTGTCGTGAATGCCAAGGTGTGTACATCGAAGCCAAAGCGGCAGAGAGAATGCTGAAGGCGAAGCAGGAAGCGTTGCACGGCATGTTCAAATCGATGATCCGCGGCGTCAGCTCGCACTGACCGACGCTAGGCGCCGCCGATCCCACCACTCGCGGGTAATCCACCCGCCCGCTCCGACAAACCGGAGTCCGGAACGAACAGCCACACTCAACCCGGCGGCTCAGGGGCGAACGAAGATTCGAGAGTACGCTGGATTTGGTGACCGGATTACATTTCGACTCCAATCCGTTCGCGGCGGAGGTAGTCTGAACTATGTGTGGTGTCATCGGTGTGGCAGGGCTCAACAATGTGGCGGAGCTAGTCTATCTGGGTCTGTACGCTCTGCAGCATCGTGGCCAGGAATCGGCTGGCATCGTGGCGGTAGACGCAGACGGGATTGCTCGTGGCCACCGGGGGATGGGCCTGGTTCCGGACGTCTTCACGCCCCGGGTGTTGAGCGAATTGCCCGGCGATCTCGCCGTCGGGCACACCCGGTACTCCACGGCTGGCAGCTCCGCCCTGTTGAACGCCCAGCCCAGCCTCGTTCACTACCATGCTGGGCCGCTAGCGCTCTCTCACAACGGCAATCTCACCAACGCGGAACCGCTGCGCGACGATCTCGTGCGGAGGGGATCGATTTTCCAGTCGTCTTCCGATGCCGAAGTACTGGTCCATCTCATCGCCAGATCAGAAGGGAAGACCCCCGAAGATCAGATCATCGATGCACTCCAGCAGGTTGAGGGCGCATATACCCTGATTCTCACGATCGGCCGCACCATGTACGGGATCGTAGATCCTCGCGGCTTTAGACCTCTGGTCCTGGCCGAACTGAACGGGGGTTGGGTACTCGCCTCCGAGACCTGTGCCATGGACATCATTGGAGCGCGGCCGGTGCGCGAACTCGAGCCCGGCGAGTGGATAAAGATCGAAGACGGTAAGGTCATCGACCTACCACCATTGCCGCTGAAAGAGCCACACCGCTGCGTGTTTGAGTTGATCTACTTTTCACGCCCCGACAGCATTGTGTTCGGAACTTCGGTGGATTTGGTACGTCGCGAACTCGGCCGCCAGCTAGCCCGGGAACACCCCGCCCCTGGGGCCGACTGCGTCTTCTCCGTCCCCGACTCGGCCAACGCCATGGCGCTGGGCTTTGCCGAGCAAAGTGGAATCAAACTCGAGCACGGCCTCATCCGTAACCACTACGTGGGACGCACGTTCATCAATCCGGGACAGGCGTCTCGTACCGAAAAGGTCAGGATCAAGTTCAACCCCGTGCGGGAGGTAATGCAGGGCCAAAGGATCGTCGTCGTCGATGACTCGCTGGTACGCGGCACCACATCCACGGCCTTAGTGAGAATGATCAGGGAAGCGGGGGCACGAGAAGTGCACATGCGCCTGGCATCGCCGCCCATCACCGGACCCTGCTACTACGGGATCGACACCCCGACAAGGGAGGAGTTGATAGCAGCCACCCTGTCGATCGAAGAGATCCGTCAACAGTTGGGAGTGGACACACTGGGATACCTGTCTCTGGATGGCGTGTTGGCGGCCGCTGGGAACGCTGAAGGCCGGTTCTGCCACGCCTGTTTTTCTGGCAAGTACCCAACCGAGATCCCGCAAGGCTATGCCAAGCTGCAGCATCATCGCGAGGACGCATTGATGGTGGAGACCGATCTGATCCACACCAGACAGTGAAGAGCGTTTTCTTTTTTGCCGATGGCCATGCGGATGGCGACGCCCAGATGGCCGACCGACTCGGTGGAAAGGGAGCCAATCTCGCCGAGATGACCAACCTCGGCATCCCAGTTCCACCCGGATTTACAATATCTGCCAATCTCTGCCTCGAGTTCATCGAGAACGGTAAGCTCCCCGATCCCGTTGAGGCCGAGATCAGGGAAGCAATGGCCCGGTTGGAACAAGTGACCGATCGCGCCTTCGGTGACGAGAAGAATCCCTTGCTGGTATCGGTGCGGTCAGGAGCCAAAGACTCGATGCCGGGAATGATGGATACCATTCTCAACCTGGGATTGAACGACCGGTGCGTAAATGGCCTCGCGGCACAATCAGACAACCCCCGCTTCGCGTATGACTCCTATCGCCGGTTCATTCAGATGTACGGAGACGTGGTGCACGGCATCACCGATCAAGCCGGTCATGTAAACCCATTTGAGGCCGCACTCGATGAGCTGAAACAGAAACGGGGGGCCATACGCGATATCGACCTCGGACCCAAGGACCTCGAGGAACTAGTCCGGGCGTTCACGGAGATCTTCCGGCAAGCGGCGGGAACCGAGTTCCCCGAGGATCCGTGGGTGCAGCTGAATGGAGCCGTTGAGGCGGTGTTCGGTAGCTGGAATACAAAACGGGCCGTCGAATACCGCAGAGTCCACAAGATCCCGCACGACATGGGAACAGCGGTGACAATAGTAGCCATGGTCTACGGCAACATAGGGGAGGACTCGGGAACGGGTGTGGTGTTCACGCGTGATCCAGCGACCGGCGAGGACCGGCTGTACGGCGAGTTTCTGGTCAACGCCCAGGGCGAGGACGTCGTTGCGGGCATCCGCGATCCCGAGCCGATCGTGGCAATGAAGAACCGACTACCACAGTCGTACGATCAGCTAGTTCAGACCTGCAACCTGCTGGAAGAGCATTACAAGGACACGCAGGACGTCGAGTTCACCGTCGAGCGTGGGAAGCTGGACCTGCTGCAGACCCGAGCTGCCAAACGAACGGCCATGGCGGCCGTCAGGGTCGCCGTCGAGATGGCCAATGCGGGACTGATCGACCGGCGCACCGCCGTGACCAGGGTGAGTGCTGACCAGTTGGACCAATTGCTCCACCCGAACTTAGATCCCGCCGCTCCACTCGACATCCTCACGTCAGGGCTGCCGGCGTCTCCCGGCGCCGCCGTCGGAACGGTCGTGTTCGACTCGGAGAGGGCTGTGGAGCTGGGAGAAGCTGGAGAGGCAGTCATCCTGGTTCGACGGGAGACTGTGGCTGATGACTTCCCAGGTATGGTGGCAGCTCGTGCGATCCTCACCTCTCGCGGAGGGATGACGAGTCACGCCGCGGTAGTGGCCCGTGGCATGGGGAAATGCTGCGTAGTCGGGGCCAAGGAGGTAGAAGTAAACGAGCGCAAACTGTGCCTCACCGTGAAGGGATTCACTGTCTGGGAAGGCGAGTGGCTGACGGTCGACGGCTCCACGGGTCGCGTGATCCTGGGTCGGGTGCCGCTGGTAGAGCACGAACCAACCGAAGATTTCGTGACCCTGATGTCGTGGGCCGACGACATGCGAATGCTCCGAGTCCGTACAAACGCGGATACTCCGGCCGATGCCGCTCGGGCGCGAGAGTTCGGGGCTGAGGGAATCGGGCTTTGCCGGACCGAACACATGTTCTTCGAGGGCCATCGGATACAGGCGATGCGGGAGATGATCCTGGCACCGAATCTGGAGGGGCGACGGCGCGCGCTGCGCAAGCTCTTGCCCATGCAGCGCGAGGACTTCCTGGGGATATTCAAGGCGATGGACGGCTATCCGGTCACCATCCGCCTACTCGATCCCCCACTGCATGAATTCCTGCCTCACGACCCTGTGGAGCTGGAAAACCTGTCGGGAGAACTCTCATTACCCCGCGTGGAGTTGGAGCGAACCCTAGCCGAACTCACCGAAGCCAATCCGATGCTGGGACACCGGGGATGCCGGCTCGGAATCACGTACCCCGAGATCACCGAGATGCAGGCACGCGCGATATTCGAGGCTGCCTGCGAGGCGCATTTGGCTGGTGTCGAGGTCCACCCGGAAGTCATGGTGCCACTGGTGGGGGTTGTCGAGGAGCTGAAGTGCCAGGAGCGCGTGGTACGCAACACGGCCGAGTTGGTGTTCTCAGAGACCGGCTGCCGAGTTGAGTTCCTGGTTGGCACCATGATTGAGCTGCCCCGGGCCGCGGTCACCGCGGATGAGATTGCCAAATCGGCAGAGTTTTTCTCGTTCGGAACCAACGACTTGACTCAGACCGTGTTCGGGATCTCCCGCGATGATGCCTCTCGCTTCCTGCCGTCCTACATTGAGCAAGGACTGCTTGAGACAAACCCGTTCCAGTCCCTGGACAGGGATGGAGTGGGCAAACTGATCACAATGGCGGTTGAGCTGGGACGCGGATCGAACCGGGACCTCAAGATCGGGATCTGCGGGGAGCATGGGGGCGATGCCGATTCCATTGAGTTTTTCCACAACGCAGGCTTGGACTACGTCTCATGCTCCCCGTTCCGGGTCCCGATAGCGCGTCTGGCAGCAGCGCACGCCTCAATCAA
>JAUVRV010000037.1 GCA_030597435.1 Gemmatimonadales bacterium
AAGCCGATCTGAGCGACATGGATCCCACTCCGCTGATCGATACCGCCCGCGTTCTGGTGGAGCGCTTGAATGGTGTCAATCCACTCACACTTGGCATTACGGGTGTGACCGAGCTGGCCAGCTCCTCGCGCGCAATGTTGACCTCTCTCACATCGATGAGCGATCGCGTGTCTGCGTTGGACAGCACCGTGCGCGAGGGGATGGGAACGTTGAGCCAAAGTGTGAGGGGCCTGGCCGACGCACGTAACGCGGACTACAACTACGCCCGCAGACTGTTGCGACTCCCGTCACTCGACGCGCCGAACCTGTCCGCCAGTCTGTTTGGTGATATGGCCGTGGCGCGACTCGAACCGGTTCTGTACTGGTTGAATCAGGCGGAGCGTTTGCTGCCACCCGGACTAGACCCTCGGCGTTATCCGGGACCGAAACGACCACGCCGGTCTGGAGTGACCGTCAGCTTCCCTGATGAGAGCGGCGACCCTGACTTCCTGATCGAGACCGCCGACGCGGACGTCGAGATCGGTGGTGCAGGTGCGGCCGCAGGTGCCTATGCCGCCCAGGTAACAGGACTGACAACGCAACCCGCGGTGTACGGTCAACCGTTGATCGCGATGGTCGAGCGTACCGGTGCGGCGGTAGGACCGTCAGACGTTCGGGTCAACCTGACACTCGACCACACCGGCACCGAGATCGACGATTCCGGTTCCGCATATTTGGATGGCATAGCACTGCCGGTGTTCAACATAGGTAGTTCCGGCATTCAGCTCGATCTAGGTCAGGGGCTGAGCGATCTCTCTTTCAAGCGGACTGGTGATGGGATCGAGGGGCGGTGGCTGTGGAGTTCGGAGCAGGTGACGTGGAGTAAAGGGGAACGGGGAACGGGGAACGGGGAACAGGAACAACAAGGTGCCGCCCAGGTTATCGGGGCGTTTGCCGAAGACTTCTTGTGGAATGCGGTGTCCTCCCTGGATGACGTGGAGATCTCTATGAGCTTCAGCGGGTCGGTCACGGGACCGTCGTTGAGGATCGGGTCGAACGTGGGGCAGGTGGTCGCGGCGAGCCTACGTAGAGAACTAGGTGAGAGAATCCAGCAGGCGGAGCAGATGGTTCGTGCGAGGGTCGATGAGTTGGTCGATCGGTACGTCGGTGAGGCCGAGGCCAAGGTCGCAGCACTCGATTCAGAGGTGGCCGCGTTGATCGGACTCAGGTTCACGGAAGTCACCGACGTAAGAGCGGAACTGGAACGAGCCCTCAGGAGAATCATTCCCCGACCTTGAGAGAAGTGTGATGTTCCGTAGAGCCCCCCGTGATATTGACGCCGCACGCAGAGCCCTGCTGCTAACGGCTGCGTCCTGGTCGCTTGCCGGCGGGATCATAGGCGGACTCGCTGGGTGGTTCATCGGAGTGGGGGTGCTGATCGGCTTCATAGCCGGTTTCTCGGTGACGTTTCTGGTGTCGCTGGCGATTGTGGAGGGTGCGGGAAAGGTCAGTGGTACGATCCACAATCCATCGGGCAAGTCGACACCCGTCGTACATGAGTATTCGTATCCAAAGTCATTGGCGATTCACGGTCGCTACGAAGATGCGATTGACGCGTACCAGGTATGCTCCACCGATTACCCGGAGGATCCGGAGCCGTACGTCAGAATCGGACGTATCTGCAGAGACAACCTGAGCCAGTACGACGAAGCTCTCCTCTGGTTCAAGCGTGCGAGATCGGAGGCGACGGTCAATCCAGGTCTCGATCTGCTCATCTCTCAGGAGATCATAGAGATCTACACGAGAAGATTGAACATGCCCGAGCGGGCGATTCCAGAATTGGCGCGGATTGCCGAGCAGTTCGCGAATCACCCTGCGGGTGAATCGGCCAAGCTGGAGCTAAACAGGTTACGCGAACGATTGAGAGAATAGTCTTGACGCACATGCGGAAAGTAAGAGTCGGTGTTGCGGCGGTCTTGTTGGGGAGTGGGCTGTATGTGGGTAGTTGTGGTGTTGGCCTGGCCGCTCCGTTCGGCCCATTCCTCGATCCGGCCAATGGCGTTTGGGCGGTGGCCCGATCCGCGGAAATACCGACTGACTTGACTGCAGCTATTCCATCGTTGGACGGAGCGGTGAGCGTCCTCTACGACAGCCGCGCGGTTCCGCACATCTTTGCGACAACGGTGGATGATGCTGTTCGTGCATTGGGATACGTGGTTGCGCGGGACCGTTTATTTCAACTCGACATCCAGACCAGGGCTACTGCCGGCAGATTGTCCGAATGGGGCGGGAGCAACGCTCTGCGACTGGATCGTTTCCAGCGCTCGATCGGATTGGCGCGTAGCGCCGAACGAGAATTCGCTGCACTCGATCCCGGATCGGCAGAGATACGGTTGCTGCACGCCTATGCAGAGGGAGTCCAGGCCTGGACCGACCAGATGCGACCGCAGGACCTCCCGTTCGAGTACCCCTTCCTGGGAAAGAGGCCCCTGCGGTGGGAACCGGTTCATAGCCTCTATCTGATGAAGCGCATGGGGTACACACTCGCGTACTCATCGCACGATCGCTGGCGAGCGCGGGTTGTCGGGCTGGTCGGCAAAGAAGCTGCCGATGCGCTGTTCCCCGTCGCAAACCCGATTCAGGAACCGATCCAGCCAAACGGCGATAAGGGGCCGCGGTTCGATTTCCAGCCGTTGCCACCACCGGGTGTTCCGCGGATGCTTGAGGTGGAGGATGTTGTAGCGGGGACCCTCGGGGAATTCTGTCCTCCTACAACCCTGCCGTCGTACCGCCGTACCGCCTGTGAGATGGGTGTGGGGGGAGAGGTGGTGCTGGGCAGTAACAACTGGGCTGTATCTCCCAACCGCACGGCGAACGGCTACGCACTCCTGGCGGGTGACCCGCATCTCAGCCTCACGCTGCCGTCGATCTGGTATGAAGCTCACATGGTGGTGCCGGGGGAGATGGATGTGTACGGTGTGACCATCCCAGGATCCCCGGGCATCGTCATCGGATTCAATCGCGATGTGGCATGGAGCGTCACGAACACCGGCGCCGACGTGCTCGATTATTTCCACGAGGTAGTCGACGATCGCGACCAGCCGACCCGCTATTGGCTGGACGAGGAATGGCGCGCGTTGGAATCACACGTAGAGAAGTACTTCGATCACAAGGGTGATCTGGTCGCAGTGGATACGATTCGCTTCACGCACCGGGGGCCGCTGGTACGGGCTGGTGACGAATACATGTCGTTGCGCTGGACCGTACTGGACGAATCCGGGACTCTGGCGTTGTTCGATGCCACGCGAGCAGGATCGGTCGAGCAGTGGCTCGAGGCCATGGCAGGCTACAAGGCACCAGCCCAAAACGGGATCGTCGCGGACCGCGGCGGCAACATCGCCATCCGATCGATCGGCCGATACCCGATTCGGGCTGGAAACGGTGACGGCACCGAAATCAGACCCGGTGCCGACAGTGACAACGACTGGCAGGGTGACTGGTCCTTGCGTGACCATCCCTATTCGCTCAATCCAGAGCAGGGTTTTCTCGCCTCGGCGAACCAGCAACCACTCGATCCACAAGTGAACGGTCAGTATCTCGGGGTGAACTGGCCGTCACCTTGGCGCGCTATGCAGATCAACTCGCTGTTGCGAGCCGATTCGCAGGTGACGCCGGATGCCATGTCGCGCTACCATACCGACCCGGGCAATGCCAAGGCCGACATCTTCGTGCCCGCCTTTCTCAATGCCGCTTCTGCCAGTGTTGATGCCGAGTCGCATCCGGAGTTGGCAGAGGCGGCGCGATTGCTGGCCGAGTGGGATCGCAAGTACACGCGGGAGAACGAGAGGGCCGTGTTGTTCGAGGCGGCGATGGGTGAACTGAGCCGGCGCACATGGGATGAGCTGGTCGCCGCGGGTGCCAACCGACCCATAGCAACCCCGGGTCAATCAATGCTTGCTCAACTGTTGGAGTTTCCCGATAACGTATGGTGGGACCATCAAAGAACTGTGAGCGTTATCGAGACCCGCGACTTCATTCTCGCGGCCAGCCTCGAGGCAGGGCTCGCCATTGCCAGGCGTGAGTTTGGCGCACCGGAGGATGGTGGTTGGCGTTGGGATCGGGTTCAAACGACCAACATCCACCATCTACTTGGCTTTCCCGCACTCTCCGCGTTCGACCTTCCCGTCCAGGGCGGTCCCGGCAACCTCAATCCATCGTCAGGTAGTGGAACGCATGGAGCCAGTTGGCGCATGGTCGTAGAATTGGGTCCTGAGATCAGTGCATGGACGACGTACCCGGGAGGTCAATCGGGTAATCCCGCGAGTAGTTGGTACGACAATCGAATCCAGACGTGGGTAGATGGCCGGTTGGATGCAGTGTTCTTCCCGGCAGGGATCGAGCAGATGGATCCGAACGATGTCATTGGAAGCATCAGGCTCGGGCCAGACGGGAGGGGAAGATGATGCGCCGGACTCTGTTGCAGATCCTGCTGCTGACCGTCGCGTTCGCTCTCGCCACCGTCATCATGGGTTGGTGGGCGGTACCCGCTTTGGCTGTCCTGTGGGGCTTGTTGACACGCAGTGAAAGGCACCCCGAACTCGTGGCAGCAGCGGCGGCCGGCTTGGGTTGGTCGCTGTTGTTGGTCTGGACAGCGACTCAGGGACCCATTGGTGAATTGGCAAGCCGGGCGGCCGGTGTAATGGGGATATCCAGCCTGGCTCTGGTGGGAATGGCAATCGCGTTCTCCATGGCCCTCGCGTGGTCGGCTACGGTGGTGGGAAGGACAGGGGCGCTCGGAGCCTGGGGAAGGGGGAAGGGGGAAGAGGGAAGGGTGGCGTAGTTTGCGCTCGGCACCCAACCTCACGAGATTGTGCGGATTCATCCATCGCCCGGACGAATTCTATGACCACAATTCCAGACCTGCGTGTCCTGGCTTCCCTGTCCCGGGAAGATCTGTCCAGTTGGCTCGAGAATGCGCTGAGCGAGGCCGGCCGGGCGGATCTGTCTGACGCCCAATCTCTCGACAGCGACCGGGCTGCGGTGGGAGTGCTGCGTGGTTCACCCGACATCGACTCGATTCTGCAGCAGCTCGATCTCCAGTTGCTGTCGGATCTCCTGGCCCGGTGCGTGGAGCGGCTGGGGCGATCGATCGAGGGAGCAGATGAAGATGACCTGCGCACGCTCACCTGGGATGCATTGGACGTGGTGCGTCGTCCTGTTGTTCTCAAACGCATTGCGCGGGATGCCATTCCGGAGTGGTCGGATCGGATTCTGTCGGCGGTTGCAGGCTCGCACTTCACGGTGGGTCCGTTGTTCCGTCATCGAGCAGCGACCTACGGTACCAAGACGCTGTTCGAACTACCACCTACTGCCGGCGGTCGCAGCCTCAGCTGGCGTCACGTTGCCAACCGCGTGGACAGGCTAGCTCGCGCGATCCTCTCACTCGATGGCCCCGAACACTCCACGCCGGTTGCGATTCTCTCGGAGAATCGTCTCGAAGTAGCGCTCACAGACCTGGCCTGTCTCACCTCGGGCCAGGTGAATGTGATCATACCGGGCGATTCCACCGAAGCTGATGTTGGCTACATACTGCGGCATTGCCGGGCTGGCACCGTGGTTGTATCGAGTTACGAGCAGCTGCGCAAAGTCGAGAAGAACCGTGAGTCGCTACCGGATCTCAAACGGATAGTGACGTTCGATCGCACCGGTCGCCAAGAAGCAGACTTGATGACGTTGGAGGAACTGGAGGCTCGCGCCGACCGGGTACCCAGCTCTGCCGTTGAGAAACGGTCACTGCAGGTCGCGATCGATGACCTCGCCACGGTCATGTACACGTCGGGCACCACCGGATCACCCAAGGGAATCCAGTACTCCCACCGCAACCTGGTCTTCAAGCGATTCGCGCGTGCGCTGGCGTTGCCTGAGATCGGCGAAGAGGACGTCTTCCTCGCCTACCTGTCGCTGTTCCATACCTTCGGCCGCTACCTCGAGATGCTGGGGAGCATTTTCTGGGGCGCGAAGTACTGCTTTCTGCTGAATCCCTCAGTCGAGGCATTGATCCTGGGCATGCGGCGCTACAGACCTACCGTCTTCATAAGTGTGCCCCGGAAATGGATACAACTCTATGAGGCTGTCTCTCAACGGGCGGATCCGATGCACGCCGCGGACGAGGAGGTCTCGGAGGCCACGCGTGATCTGACCGGTGGGCGTTTGAAGTGGGGACTCTCGGCGGCCGGATACCTCGATCCGGACGTCTTCAGGTTCTTCCATCGGCAGGGTATCCAACTGCTCAGCGGTTTCGGTATGAGCGAAGCCACGGGTGGTATCACCATGACGCTACCGTTCGAGTACAAGGAAAGCTCGATCGGCATCGCCTTGCCGGGAGTCGACCTCTCTCTGGCGGACGACGGCGAGCTGCTCATCCGCGGCCCCTATGTGATGATGGGCTACCTCGATCCACCGGATGGGGTGCCGTCGTTCGACGAGCAGGGCTGGTTTCACACCGGCGACCTGATGCGGATGGACGAAGAGGGCCACATCCAGCTGGTCGACCGTAAGAAGGAGATCTACAAGAACGTCAAAGGTCAGACGATCGCACCGCAGAAGATCGAGAACTTGTTCCGGGAGTTCGAATCGGTCGGTCGCGTCTTCTTGGTTGGAGACCACAGGGCATACAACACGCTGCTGGTATATCCGAACCCTGAGTACACTCAGCTCGATTTCTCCGTGCTGCCACTCAAGGAGAAACAGGACCATTTCCGCTCGCTGGTTGCGTCGGTCAACAAGTTCGTGGCACCGTTCGAGCGCATCGTCGACTTTGCCATCATCGATCGGGATCTGGACGACGAAAACGGTGAACTTACACCCAAGGGCACACCTCGCCGTAAGGTCGTCGTCGACAACTTCGCTGATACAATAGAAGGGCTGTATCGGCGCGTCCGACTCAACGTGGGTGGCGTCGATCTCACCATACCGAATTGGCTGTTTCAATCTCTGGGTCTGACAGCCCAGGACGCTCATGCCACCGAGAACGAGATCACTCTACCGTCGCTTGGTATCGGACTGAGGCTCGAGCGTTTGAATGAGACTGATGTGCAAGTCGGATCCTGCGTATACCGTTGGTCGCACAAGGTGCTCGACTTGGGCGACATACTGGCGACACCGCGATTGTGGCTCGGCAACGAAGAACTCGTGGCGTTTTCCCACCCCGAGTCAGTTGCGCGACAGGCTACTGGTCGAACGGATGTAGCAGTGGAGTGGGTGGGTCGGTTGGGACCGTACGACCCGACGCCAGCAGATCAGGAACAGCTGAGCGAGTCCATTCGTCACACCGAGTGGGCACTGCAGGATCTGGATTGCGCCGCCCGCATGCTCTCGGCGACCGATGAAGCGGGCGCGATGAATGCGGTGCGCCTGTTGGAGCGCGTACTGGCCAACGAGGAAGGACCGCTTGCCGAACCCGCGCGCTTCCTGTTGAGCCGCGGTGCGGACGCGACTTCGCCCGAAGTGAGGAAACGAGTATTCCAGCTCCTCGTGCCTGCCGAGCGAGTGACGCGATTCCGTGATGCGCTGGTGCGCTTCTTCTCAGCGGATCCCCGAGTGCTGGACGACGAGACCTGCGAGTTCCTGTGCGAGCGCAGCCTGCACGAGTCCAAGATCGAGGCCCTGATCGACTATGCGGAACGCACCTGCATGGACGAAGAGCGCAATGATGAAAAAGACGAACTAGCCGTTTCGCTCCTCAAGTTCCTGGCCGACTACGGTGCGGTACATCCGGTTCGGTACAGAAGGATCCGAGCCTTCCTTGTGAAGATGAGCTTGTTCGCCGCTACCGGGCTGCTCCGTAGGTACGCCGCCGACGCCCGTGCCACGTTGGAAGCGGGGTTCCATCAGTGGCTGGGGCCGACTTCCAAGATCGCGGTAGACACCGAAACCGGTCAGGAGTATCGCTGGGACGATGTGATCGTGTTCGACGAGGCAGTGGCGGAAGCAGACCGGCGCAGGTTGTTGTCGGCGATCAGGAGTACGCCGTTCTTGCGTGAGGCCGTGTTCCTGTTCCACAGGGGTACAGTCATTCGACTCAGCGATGTTCCACCAGGCGGGGTCTGGGTCAGGCTGCTGGGAGAACGCCACGGCAAGATGGTGTACCGCATCACGGTTCAAACGCGCAATCAGGATTCCTACGATCTGGCGGTCAACGTCAACCGCTCTCTCGACTCGGATCACGTGCACGAGGAAGTCGATTGGCTGATTCTGTGTGGTGAATCGGGCACTCAGGAGTCTGTAGTCGATGAATTCGGCGGCTATTTACCCGAGCAGGACATGTGGAGCGAGGAATACGTGTCGGGTGACACGCTGGATCGTGAGATGCGGCGCTTGGCGCGGCGTACGGATCAGGAAGAAGGGCTCAAGTTACTGTGGCCGTTCCTTGCCTGGAGCGCGTTGAGCGCCTACGTGGATTTTTGGCAGCGAACGGGATAGCGGTGTGAGATTGCCGAATTGAGCCCGTCAGACATCGTGCTGCCGACCAGTGACTATCACAAGGGATCTCGCATCGTGTCTGTCTCGGCACGACGCGACTTCAGGGGACTCCTCGCGATGATCCGGTCGTTCCAGGAGGAGTTCGTTCAACCAGTCGAACAGCAGTACGAGATGCTCGGCGGTTCGGTCGGTTGGGACGTGATTTTCTCGTCGGTGCTCGAGGTGGTTGGTGAGGACGAGGGTCTGGCAGCCTATGAAGAAGCGCTGAAGTCGGAGACAGAGGCACCAGCGGAATTGCGCGAAGCACTGCAGGAATACCTGACGGGTGTGAGGCGGCGCGGCTTCCTGCCCATGAGCCTGTATTTTGCCGCCAAGCGCTATCGCCGCTGGGCGAGGCTCAGTGAGGAGGCAACCCCGCAGGCCCGGGCGCGAACGCTCCAGGAGTTCTACGACACGTACCACTTGAGCGCGTTGAGCCAGACCTACCCTGAAGTGAGACTGCGTTTCTTCCGAGAGACCGTGTTCCGCGCCACCACCCCAGAACTCGCACGCGGCCTCGACGACCTCATAGCCCGCGTCCGTACCGGGGAGATGGTCAATGGAGAGCTGGCGGACGCGGTGGCCGATCTGCGGCGCCGGCTCAAGATGGAGCCGGACGATGACTACTTCCTAGCTCGGATACCGTTTGCCTACCTGCGACCGGAGGACACTGCCGACTTCGTGACCAGCGATATGGGCGGCAGCTACCAGACCGAGATCGTAATGGCGCTAGAGGATTTGGATGGCAATGCCTTTAGCATCCGTCACGCGCTGTTACCCAAGGAAGTCGAGCGACTCCACCGCCTGTTCCTCGCCGCCAAGCTGGATGTCCGGTTCCGCCCGGAGCACAGGTACCTGATGGCGATCAACGACCGGGAGCAGATCATCGGTGGGATCTTCTACGAGCTGGAAGACGGTGGCCAGTCGGCTCACTTGGAGAAGATCGTGGTGGCCGAACGATTCCGCCGCAAAGGGGTGGCAGACAGCCTGATGCGTGAGTTCTTCAACCGGATGCGGGCAGCCGGGGCTAAGCGGGTCACGACCGGGTTCTTCCGGCCGGAGTACTTCTACGCCCACGGCTTCAAGATCGAGAAGCGGTATGCGGGGCTTGTGAAGGAACTTTAGACCCGGTATCCCGGTATCCCGGTGCCCGGTTTCCCGACCGGACGCCACCACTCCCAAACACTCAAATCTGCCGGAGTAGGCCCCCGGGAAACCGGGCAACCGGGACCCCGGGACACCAGGCTTTAGCCTGCCTTGTACTTTCTTTCACAAGCTCTATAATCCATAGTAGGCAATCTGTGTTGGTAATTGTTGTCTCACGAATCCCTGCGGTCGAACGCGGGGAGTGGTGTCTCTATCGGTTGACACGAGTCAATCCTTCGCCACGAAGAATGCGAGGAAAACATGACTGCGATCAAGGAAACCCTGTATAAGAAGATCGAGGAGCATCGTCCTCGGACGGTCCGTCTCCTCAAAGAGTATGGCGACGTCAAGGTGGGCGAAGTCACGATTGGACAGACGATTGGCGGTGCCCGCGGTGTCCGTTCCCTGGTGACAGACATCTCCTATCTCGACCCGAACGAGGGCATCAGGTTTCGCGGTAAGACGATACCCGAGACGTTCGCGGCCCTCCCGAAGGTACCTGGATCCGAATACCCCTTCGTCGAGGGCTTCTGGTACTTCCTGCTGACCGGCGACGTACCGACCGAAGCGCAGACTCTCGAGGTGGTGGAAGATCTCAAAGCGCGCAGGGAGCTGCCGCAGTACGTGATGGACACGCTCCGCACCATGCCGCGTGACAGCCACCCCATGACGCTGTTCTCGGCGGGAATCCTGGCAATGCAGCGCGAGTCGATTTTCGTCAAGCGTTACGGCGAAGGCATGAACAAGATGGAGTTCTGGGAGCCAATGTACGAGGACAGCTGCAATCTCCTCGCCAAGCTACCCTCA
Organism: Gemmatimonadales bacterium; assembly: GCA_030597435.1. Taxonomy (GTDB): domain Bacteria; phylum Gemmatimonadota; class Gemmatimonadetes; order Gemmatimonadales; family GWC2-71-9. The sequence goes on from JAUVRV010000037.1 coordinate 10,453, forward strand.
TTGGGTGCCTTCATCTACCGCTTGAAGTTCAAGGACGACCAGCAGATCGATGCAGACATGAACCTGGACTGGGGCGGCAATTTCGCGCACCAGATGGGTATGGACAGTCCTTACGACGACGTGGCCCGCATGTACTTCATCCTGCACTCCGATCACGAGTCGGGGAATGTGTCGGCGCACGCAACGCACCGCGTGGCAGCTACGCTGTCGGACTGCTACTACTCGCTCTCGGCCGGCATCAACGGTCTGGCAGGCCCGCTGCACGGCCTCGCCAACCAGGAAGTACTGAGCTGGACGATGAAGTTCATGGAGAAGCTGGGTGGAATCGAGAACGTCACCAAGGATGCCGTGAAGGACGCCCTGTGGGCGACTCTCAACAGCGGCCAGGTGGTGCCGGGATACGGTCATGCGGTGCTGCGCAAGACCGATCCACGTTACACCAGCCAACGCGAGTTCTGCTTGCAGCACCTGCCTGACTATCCGCTGTTCAAGTTGATCAGCATGATCTATGAAGTCGCACCTGACGTGCTCAAGGAGCACGGCAAGGCCAAGAACCCCTGGCCCAACGTCGACGCTCAGTCCGGCGTGATCCAGTGGTATTACGGTGTGACCGAGTGGGACTTCTATACCGTCCTGTTCGGCATCGGCCGAGCGATCGGCGTGTTGGCCAACATCACGTGGGATCGCGCACTCGGCTATCCCATCGAGCGTCCCAAATCGGTGACGACGGCGATGCTGGAGGATGTGGCAGGGATCAAATAGACGCGTAGGCACGTAAACGCGTAGGCGTGAACGAGAAGGGGTGCTTGAGAGGGTGCCCCTTTTCAACTCGGGGAAGAGGGAACAGTAACGGAGGTGGGTAGGTGGAAGGGCCCTTTCCCCGTTCCCCTTTCCCCCAATTACCCGTCCTCCGATTACCCAAGTCCGACGGACGTGATAAGTTCTCTCGTCGCTTCCGATAGAGGATACCGTGCCCGACCACCCGTCGCTCCACCCGCAGCTGTCTCAGGTCTTCAGTCGACCGGCAGAAGAGAAGGGCAAGCCGGAGCCGTTACCGCACGATCTCGCCAAGGACGTGCCGCAGCGGCTGCAGTTCCTGAGCCTGTTCTTCCTGGTGGTGAGTGCGGTGAACCTCGTGCTCACGATCATATCCGGTCAAGCCAGTTTGGTGAGGATTGCAGGCATCGTCGTCGCGTGGCTCGTTTGTGGTCTAGTGTACGTGGTTGCGCGAGGGCCGATGCTGTCGACGCGGGGCCTCTTGAACGTGGCGGTTGGGTTTGAGGTCTTCATAGCGGCGTTGATCACGGTGGGCAGTGTCGAGTTGATCTGGTACATCGATGGTCGACCACCTCTCCTCTGGTCACCGGTGGCTGTGATAATCCTCATCTTTCCGATGATTGTCCCCAACACGCGTGAGAGAGTCGTTGCCGCTTCCGTGCTGGCGGCGCTGGCGGAGCCCGCGGTGGCATATGGGCTAGCGGGTACCCTGGGGTCCGCAACTCCCACGGTGGGCGAACTGATGCGTAACTCTTGGCCCAACGTGGTAGCAGCCGCAGGCGCGTTCTTCTTCTGGCAGGAACTCTATCGGCTCGGCGCCAAACTCGCTCAAGTGCGGTCGATGGGAGCCTACCATCTGCTAGAGAAGTTGGGCGTCGGCGGTATGGGTGAGGTGTGGAAGGCCAAACACAACATGCTGGCTCGGCCTGCTGCCGTTAAGCTCATCCGCCCTGGAGCTATGGGAGCGACCGACACACGGAAGGCGGGAACGGCACGCGAACGCTTCCAGCGTGAAGCTCAAGTGACTGCCGCACTCCGCTCACCACATACGATTGAGCTATACGACTACGGTGTCTCGCGCGATGGGACGTTCTACTATGTGATGGAACTGCTGGATGGTCTCGACCTGCAAACCCTGATCGACGACCACGGACCTC
>JAUVRV010000065.1 GCA_030597435.1 Gemmatimonadales bacterium
AATATGCGTGTCTACTCCAAAAATGCAGGCCTTGTTATCCCTTTATGTGCAGCAGTTAAAGTACTACAGGCGCTGTACTTAGGAACGTTCATGCCGGCACTCACAGATTACCGGAGATTGCGGTGATTGGCGACCTCAGGGAGGGGGGATGATGTACGATTGAAGACTTCAGATAATTTCAGATTTGCGATTTGGAGCCGGATCGGTTGTCAATCGCAAATCTCCTGGATCGTCAGAAGACGAACGTCATCTTGAAGAAGAACGTGTTGCGCTGGGCTGACCGCTCACCGAACTGCGCCGTGCCACGTTGATACGCCAACTGGATCGAGCCAAACGGTGGTCGATAGCGGTAGACGAACACGGCCTGCAGATTGCGACGATCGATCGCTGAGTTGGTTTGGAGGAACACACGCAGGAAGAGATCCTTGGTGAAGAACTGGTCTGCCCGCACCACGTGAATCCAGGTGCTCGCGTCATCGGGATCCGGATCGAGGACAAGCCGCTGCAGATCGTATTCCACTGACAACTGGGGAGTAACCTTGTATCCGGCCGAAGCAGTCCAGAGCAGAAAGTCGGAGTCGAAATTCCTGCCGAATTGGAGTCCGATTCCGGCCGACTGGAACTCACGGGTATTGTAGCCGAGTTGCACCCGCATTCTCCGGTTGCGGAAATCTTTCTCGAACCGCTTGAATTCCTCAGAGTAGGCCAGTCGCGTGTTGAAGCGATTGCTTAGTTCCAGGTCCAGTGACTGATCGATCTGCCAACTGCGAAGCAGACCCGTTTGACTCCAGTAGATGTTGTAGTTCGAACTGTAGCGCAGGCGTTCGAATGCGGGGCTTCTGATCCAGAAAGTGTGCGTCAATGCCGCGTCGATTTCCCGCCGATCGTCATCTCGCACGAAGCCGATCGCATTGACATGCTCGCGTAGGTGCTCCCCTAGGTGCGTGTATCGCACGTGGAAGTGGCTGGTTGGCGAGTCGAATGAGGGGCGAATGAAGTAACCCACAGTTCCCGTATCATGTGGTCCCCAGCTCTGCACCAACTGCCCGGTCACGCCGAATGTCCTGGTGAAGAACAAGGTCGCATCCATCCCAAGCGAACCCCGATTGTTGCCTTCTATGTTTCGGTTGGCGAACTGTAGCGCAACGTTGGAAGAGCCGAGGGCCCGTTGCAGCCGGGCCACACCGTAGGTGGCCCGTGGGGTGTCCCTGAATTCCTCTGCAAATGTCGCCAGTGTCGCAATGGTCCAGGGACCGGCCCTACCCTGAACCTGTCCGCCGCCCCGAATATCGGGAATGCGGCGTGAGTAGAACGTGCGGATCCTCTGGCGATACAGTTCGGCACTCTCCAGGAAGAAGGGGCGCTTCTCCGGCAGGCTCAGCTCGAAACGCGTGAGATTGACTCGCTACTGATCGGCCTCGATGGTGGCAAAGTCCGGGTTGACCGTGAGGAAGGCGGACATCTCCGGGGTGATCGCGTACCTTGCGTCTCCTCCTGCATCCAGGTTAGCCGTCGTGGCCTGTTGCACTGTGGCCTGTTGCACTCTGGAGAGTCCGTAGACGATGATCTGGTGACGCTGCACCGGTGGCGGCACGTTGAGTCCCACGAGTTGACCGCCCTGGGATACCCTGAAGGGGTTCTCCAGGGGCCCCGCCCAGAAACTCAGCTCGAGCGTTCGGCGCCGGCTCCTCCCAAAATTGATACCCCAGGTTCGATTCTCGCCCGCATCGTATTTGATGGAGGTAAACGGGATCGAATACTCGACCGTCCAACCGTATTCCGTGCGCCGGGCTGCAGACTGCCAAGCACCATCCCAGGTCTTGTCGACTGTGCGACCATCGTTGGCTACCCGCCCGTCCGTCTGCGTCCCCAAGAGATTGGTCATGAAGTAGTAAGCAGATTGGCGATCGTTGTGACTGTCCAGTACCACCACCACGGCATCGTCGTTCTCGAGGGCGGCGTCTCGTCGTGTCAATTGCGCCGCAGGTGCTTCGGGGTCCCACAGCCGAAAGGCCACATAGAGGTGGAGGGAATCGTATCCTACGAGTGCTTCGGTCCTCAGTGGTGACCGCTGGCCCAGATTGGGCTCGTACTGGATGAAATTGCTTGCGACAGCGGCACCTGCCCATTCACTGTCTGCCACAACTCCGTCGATCGTAGGTGGAGTTGCGAACAGCGTTGGCTGCAGCCTGAAGGTGGAATCGGTCAACGAACCAGCAGGCTGGAGCAACGGTCCTAGTAGGCATCCGATCAAGAAGCTGGTGCAGGACATCGATTAGCCCGGATCACGCCACAGTTCGAGTACCACCCACAGAAGGTGCCCGTAACCGAGCTTCATCCCATGGCCACGGCTCCCCAACGGTCGATGCAATATACCCGGACATACTCTGCTCGAGGTGGGGGTGGGGGTGGGGGTGGGGGTGGCTGGTGCACCCGGGAGATGGACTGCATCTTCGTCTCCGAAACGTCCACCTGAGCGAGGACCGATGGAACCCGGCTGGATATCCATTATTCCCCCGTTGCTGGCCGTTGTGCTCGCGTTTGTGACGCGTGACGCGGTGATCAGCCTGATGATCGCCTGCGTCGTCGGGGTCGTTCTCCTGGGCCACGGGGTCCAGGGGTTCCCTGACCTGCTAATGCGCTCTCTGGGCACGCCGGATTTCATCTGGCTGTGCTCGATTGAGCTGTTCATCGGGGTGTTGATTGCGTTCCTGCAGCGGTCCGGGGCGGTGGATCTCTTCAGAAAGCGGGTGTCCCGCCGGGCCAGGACTCAACAACAAGTAGGCCTTCTCGGGTGGGGCCTGGGGTTGCTCATATTCTTCAGCGATTATTTCAGCCCGCTCTTCGTTGGTCCGGTGATGCGGGATATCACCGATCGGGTCCGCATCTCACGGGAGAAGCTGGCCTACATCTGCGACTCAACGTCCGCCTCGGTCATCGTGCTGATCCCGATCTCGGCGTGGGCGGCCTACCTGAGTGGTCTCGCGCTAACCGCAACCGACCTCGAAGGCAGAGATGCGGCAATGCAGCTGTTCATTCGGAGCATCCCGTTCAACTTCTATGGCTTCATGACCATCGCGATGGTCGGCTTGATCGCGGCGAAGATCATACCCGATTTCGGTCCGATGCGGACCGCCGAAGACCGGGCAGCACGAACGGGAAAGGTCCTGCGTGACGGCGCCGTCCCGATGATGGGCAAGGAGTTGACCGACTTGGAAGTCACGACGTCGTCACGCCCCAACCTCGTGCTGAACTTTCTGCTCCCTGTGGCAATCATTATCGGCACAAACATCACGACATTCGTGATCACCGGCAGCGCCACCGTTCTGGAGAGTTTCATGCTGGCCTGCGTCGTCTTGGGTGTGATTATGTGGTTCCAGCGGGTGGACACGCTCCGCGGTCTGGTGCAGACGGCCATGACGGGAATCAAGGGTGTGATGGTGGCGGTGGTGATCCTGGCACTGGCGTACTGCATCAACACTCTCAGCCAGGATATGAAGACGGCGCAGTACGTCCTCAGTGTGACGGAGGCCTGGATGGCCCCGGCTCTGGTGCCCGTGTTGGCCTTCACCATCAGCGGTTTCATCAGTTTCGCGACCGGGACGGCGTGGGGCACCTACGCAATCATGGTGCCGATCGCGCTCCCGCTGGCAGTCCAGTTCAGCGGCGACGTGATGAGTCCGCTTTCGATGGCCACGTTTGCCGCTGTTGCCGGAGGCGGTGTGTTCGGCGATCACTGCTCGCCGCTGTCAGACACTACCGTGCTGTCATCGTTGGGCAGCGCTTGCGATCACATCGACCACACGCGAACGCAACTTCCGTATGCGCTAGTCGTGGCACTCGTGGTGGCAGCATCCTACCTGTTGGTCGGGTATGTCGCGACTTGATGATTATGAGCAGCCGGAGTAGGGGTCACATCCAATGGCTACTGAAAGCGGAATAGGCTATTATTAGGCTACTGAAGTAGGAGGCAATCGACTTTGCTGTCTCTTGACCCCAAGAAACTGGCCGAACTGTCGATCCCGTTGGGCACGGGCTGGCTTCTTGGGGCCTGCATGGAAGCCCGCGGAAAGCAGGATCTCTGGATCAGGCAGAAGCCGGAGGTTCTCGAAGTTCTGCGCGAACAGGCCATCATACAGAGCGTCGAATCGTCGAACCGGATCGAAGGGGTGACGATACCGGCCGATCGACTCCGTCCTGTGATTCTGGGAAAAGCCAAGCCCCGGGACCGCTCGGAGGAGGAACTCGCGGGGTACAGGCAGGCTTTGGATTGGATTTTTTCGCGCAAGCGACGAGTGTCCATCACGCCGGCGGTCATCCAGCGACTACACACCATCACACAGGGCGGTTTCTCCGGTGATGCGGGTGAATGGAAAAAGCGGGACAACGAAATCATCGAAATACTACCCAACGGTGAGAGGAGAATCAGGTTTGTTCCCACGTCCGCAAAGGACACTCCGAAAACCGTGGAAGCGCGGTGTCGGAACTACCGAGACACGTGCGACGAGGAACGAGTGCCGCCGCTATTGATCGTCGCCACCTTCGTGTTCGATCTCTTGTGCATCCATCCATTCCGTGACGGCAACGGACGTGTTTCCCGACTGGCCACGACGCTTCTGCTCCAGATCCACGGTTTCCAGGTGCCGAGATACATCAGCCTGGAACGTCTTGTCGAGGAGGGCAAGGCAGACTACTACGGCGTCTTGGCCGAATGCTCGCAGGGATGGCATGAAGGAAGCAACGAGTTCGTACCCTGGTGGGATTACTTTCTGAGCGGGTTGCACCGCGCCTACAAGGAGTTCGAGCGGCAGGTGGAATCGACGGAGGCCCGTCCCGCCAAGAGCGACCTGGTGCGGCAGACCGTGCTTACCCAGGTTGGGCAGTTCACACTGGGAGACCTTGTGGCTCAACTACCGGCGGCCAGCCCGCAGCTTATCAAGAAGGTTCTCGCGGAACTGAAAAAGCAGGGCAAGGTTCATCTTGTCGGGAGGGGACGAGGCGCTCGGTGGGAAGTCCTTCCATAACGGAAGAAGGCCCCGGACCACGCTCCCTTCACCAATCCGCTCGCTGCGCCCTCACCGCCCAGTCCCGCTCCCCGCTCCCAGCTCCCCTTTTACAAGAACGCTCCCACTCATCACATCAGTGAACTCTCCCCCGTCCATCGCCAGTTCACCGTTCACGCCGACAAACACCATCCCCTCGCAGTAATGATGCGGATCCTGGAACGTGGCCAAGTCGCGCAGTCGCTCGAGGTCGAACACGACGATATCCGCAACCGTACCGGTTCTAATCACGCCACGGTCGGGCAGTCCCATCACGCCAGCCGACAACGACGTCATGCTGCGAATCGCGGTCTCCAGATCGATCACACCGTCTTCTACTACATACTTGTGGATTTGTCTGGGGAACGTGCCATACCACCGCGGGTGCGGCACGCCGCGACCCAACTGCGTGATGCTGCCATCGGAAGACGTCATCGTCCACGGCTGCCGCATGAGGGTCGCGATGTCGTCCTCGAGCATGTTGAAGGAAACCAGGGACGCCCCGCCCGCACGCAGCAGCTCCACCACCAGATCCACCGGCACCAGGCCGCGCTCGTCGGCCACCGCTTGCATGGTACGGCCCTCGATCGATGGATCAGCTCTGTGGAGTTGGAACTGGAGTCTTGCGGCACCACCCCGGCGATCGAGGTTCTCCAACACGTCGGCTTTGAATCGGGCTAATGTCTCCGCCGAGTCGAGCCGCGAGACCAATGCAACGCCACCGCCGACCTGAGCCCAACGCGGCACGAGCGCGCCGGTGATGCTGGTACCCGATGCCGCGTAGGGATACTGATCGGCATAGACCTCGATACCCGCCTCGCGCGCTCGCTCGATCCTGCTTACTAGCGCCTGTGAGTATCCCCACACGCGGGGACCCAGCGCCTTGATGTGAGTGACGATGCCCTTGACGCGCGCTTCGAGTGCGATGCGGATCACCTCGTCTACGGCCGCGACGAGGCCGATGTTGTAGTCGGCTTCGTCGCGAATGTGACTCTGGTACACACCGCCAAACTCACTCACTATCTTCGCGAGTTCGATAACCTCCTCGGTCTCGGCGTAACTGCCGGGTGCGTAGTAGAGGCCGCTCGACAAACCAAACGCTCCGGTTTCCATGCCGCGTCTCACCAGGTCTCGCATCTCGTCCAGCTCGTCTGCTGTCGGCGTACGATCGTCCATCCCGATTACGGCGCGGCGTACCGACCCCTGAGGAACGAGCTGTGCGACATTCACGCCGAGTCCATGCTCCAACAACCGTTCCTGCTGAACAACCAGATCGGTTGGCCCGCCACCGTCCGAATTGATGAACACCGTCGTAATCCCCTGCACCAACAGCGGTCGCGCGTGACTCAGCTCCGGCGTTGCCAGCCCGGGCCCGTCATGCGTGTGAACGTCGATGAAACCGGGAGCGAGGTATAGACCCGAAGCGTCGATCACACGATCTGCGGTTGCGGTAGACAGATCCCCCACCGCGGCAATGGTTTCACCGCTGATCGCCACATCGGCGTAGCGCCACGGGTTGCCCATACCGTCGAGCATTCGTGCGCCACGGATGATGATGTCGTACTGTGCGTGGACGGAGCCGGCGAACAGTGCTTGTATCAGGACAGATACAGCGAGAAACACAACCTTGCTGGCCGGAACCCTTCGCACCCTATCCCACCACCCCCTCCGCCCACTGCACCACCTGCTCGGCCAGCTGCACGGCTTGGCGCCACTCCTCCTCAGTTACTGCTTCGGCTGGCCCTGGATAACGCGTGTGCGTGGCGTAGTCGCTGAGTGCTGCGGCATCACAGAGATTCGGCGGCACTTCTATCCCTGATCCACCGACTAGATCCAGGAGACGCTCGATGACATGCGTTTTCGGGAACGGGGTCGCCTGACTCACCAGCACAGCCTTGATGGCCTTCTCCGCTGCCTGTTGCGCGTCGAAGCAAAGGTCTGCGTAGAGTATCTCGGGTGCAGTTCTACCCTGCCTGGCCCGTGCTAGATTGGAGTGCGACCTCCGCAGCCATGCTCTCGGATCGGCGGGGTCATATTCGTTAGGCGGCATAGATCTCTCTGCCCTCACGGAGTGCCGGGCCAATGACTGTGCCCACACTCTCGGCGTATTTCTCGAGGTCCTCCGGCGTTACCACGAGAACGTCGACTGCCGCTCGCACCCCAAACATGTTCAGATGAATCTGCTGCGCCAACCGCCTGCGGTGCTCAACCCCCGACTTCACAACGAGAAGATCCACGTCACTGTCCGGCCCCATCTCACCCCGTGCCGCCGAACCGAACAGAATGATGCGGTCCGGATCCGCCACCTCGACCACGCGTCCGACGATCTCCTCAAGGGTGGCGTCCAGTACCTCCCTTGATACGGATGCGGCGGTTGGACCATCTATTTGTGTCATCGCGGGCTCCCCGAGCGTCGGTCACGAGCATACCGGCCCGTCGGCGGCATCGACTCGCCTGCGGCACCAGCTCGTGGTCTCCGGTTTATGATCAATATGGGTCTGGCCGGAGCCCCCTGACAACCGGTCGGCGGCGGAAACGCGCCTCGGGCCCCCAGGGGAGAGGGGGGCGCGCCTTCAATCAAGTTCGATCTCCGCCTTCACGATCGGTTGCCCCTCCCTCCAAACAGCGAACCCGGTGAACCCGTAGATGATCGAGAAGACCGGCACCAAAAACGCGAACCACATGAACGGCAGGTACTGTGTCGTTGGGACACCGAGTAACGCGGAGCATACGCCCCCGGCTGCTCCCCAGGGGACCAGTGGAGCACCGAGTGTAGCCGAGTCTTCCAACGATCGTGTTAGCACGACGCGGTCGATGCCCCGACTCTTGAAGACGGGTAGGAAGACCTGGCCGACCAGGATGATGCCAAGAGCCTGATTACCGGTTAACAGGATCACGAAGTAGGCTGAGGTAAGCACCGCGACAATGAGGGTGCCCGTGCTCTTGATCCATCGCGCCAACCCCTCCACGAGTGCGGCAAACACGCCCGTCGCGTTCATGGCACCACCAAGCGCGCCGGCAAGGATCACCAAGATGATCACCGCCTGCATCGAGGTCATTCCGCCACGCGTCAGCACCTGGTCCACACTTGCGACACCCGAGGTGCTCTGATAGCCGATCGTAGCAGCGACGAACACATCCGCCAGAGAGCCACTCTGGAATACCGCGGCCCAGGCTCCTCCCACGACAACCCCGATGAACAGAAGCAGCAGCGTGCCGACTCTCCGCAGTGCCATTCCCAACATCAGTAGCACTGGGAGAAAATGGATGTAAGAGATGTTCCACTGATTGCCGATCCCCTCCATCATCGGCTGCATCTCGGTGAGTTCTAAAGAACCTGCACGCCGCCCCACAAGGAAGAAGAGTACGAGGGTGATGATTGCTGCAGGAATCGTCGTATACATCATCGATCGGATATGTCGGAAGAGGTCGGCGTCCCCCACCGCCGCGGCGATGTTTGTGGTATCGGAGAGCGGTGACATCTTGTCTCCAAAGTACGCACCGCACAAGACAGCTCCCGCAGTCGTGGGTACGTGCGCACCGAGAGCCACTGCCATGCCAACCAACGCGAGGCCCACTGTTCCGATGGTGCCGTAGGAACTCCCCATGACCAGAGACATGATCAGACAGACCACGAATGCGCTGGGGAGAAAGAGAGACGGAGACAGGATGCGTAGGCCGTAGTGGATCAGGGTGGGGATTACTCCGCCTTGGATCCAGACGCCTACTAGCGCACCGATCAACAGGAGGATCAGCACCGCGATACTCACCTGGCTGACCCCATCAATGATGCCCTGCTGGAAGCTCCTCCACGGTCTGTGGAGATACCAGCTCAGTACGCCAACCACGCCGACACCGAGGGTCATGGGCAGGAACACGGCCTGCAGACCTGATTGCAGGGGCAGGCAGACGAGAATCGCACCTGCGACCACTGCCACCGTGACGATCGCTTCCCAGAGCGTGGGAGATCGCTGTTGCGTCAGTCAGACCTCCGGTTGTTGTTACATCAATGGCCGGTTGGAGTAGACCTGTAGGCCAACAGCATGGGCAACGGGATCCGCAGTCTTATGGCCTCTTCAGGGCATTCGTAGACACATCCACTGAAGTGGACACACTCCTCTGGGTAGGACACCGTTGGGATCTAACCCTCTTCCGAGCCAAAAAAGACATCCTCGGTGCAGATCTCCACACACATGCCGCACTGCGAGCACAGTTCAGGATTGATGATGGGAGGCATTATCTACCCCCTTGATAGCTGCGCCACTCAATACGAGGCGTGCCATCCGTCAGGCAGACCACATGAGCCTTGTCGAGCGTTGGATTCGTGAAGGGGTAGTCAGGGCGCCGATGAAGACCTCGTGTCTCCTTGCGGTCGAGTGCCGTGAGGAAAACCAGCTCCCCAATCTCCAGCATGTTGATCACTTCCAGACATCGCCAAAGCTCGTGAGTGTTCTTGGCAACAAGCTCGCAGCGCGCCTTTTCTTTGATCCTGCGCAAGTGGCTCAGGCCTTGCTCGAGCAATGCTCCGTTGCGAACCATCCCAGCATAGTCGTTCATGACCTGCTGCAGGGCAATGTTTGTCTCCTTCCAATCAGGGCCGTGAGATCTTCCCCTCAGTTGCTCGATGAAGCCCTCTGTTTCGCTGATCTTCGCGGTTTGGCCTGCAAGGTCAGGGAGCTGAGCGTCCCGAGAGGTGAGCGCCGCGTTATCGCCCGCAATCCACCCGAACGTGGCGGCGGCGGAGATGTCTCCGAAAGACTCGTCACCCGCAGAATACAGACCCTCGAGGTTTGTCTCCGCCTTCTCATTGGCGACAATCAATCCTCCTGCCCGGAGAGGATACGTTGCGAATTCGATTGGGTGCTGCCG
>JAUVRV010000405.1 GCA_030597435.1 Gemmatimonadales bacterium
CATAACCCGACTAGACTAAGAGGTGACGCTTCCAACCCCGATGTGGAGAGACACGACCTCAGGATGACCGCCAGCGCTAGAACATCCCACCGACGATTCCACTATCGCGATGCGGCGGCCTTGCGGCGAGACATTGCCGACATGGATCTGGACATCCCCTGGGACGACAGTATCGATCCACTGCTCACGCCAATAACCGTTGGCGGCCGGCAGCTACCCAACAGACTCGCTGTGCACCCTATGGAGGCGGTGGATGCGGAGCCGGATGGCGCACCGGGTGAACTGGCCCTCAGACGCTATCAGCGGTATGCGGCCGGGGGCTCTGGTCTGATCTGGTTTGAGGCTACAGCGGTAGTCCCGGAGGGTCGGGCGAATCCGCGGCAGTTCTTCTTGCACGAACACAACGTCGCTGCGTTCAAACGGCTGGTAACTGCAAGTCGCAGTGCCGCCAATGTCGCAATGGGAGCGGACCACAATCCCACGTTTGTTCTCCAGCTCACGCATTCAGGTCGGTGGTCCAAACCCGACGGCACACGGCGGCCGATCATTGCGCATCACAATCCCACGCTCGACGAACTCGTCGCAATAGACCAAGACCATCCACTGATCTCAGACGACGAACTCGACCAGTTGCAGACTGCTTTTGTCAGCGCGGCCAAGCTGGCAGCCACGGCTGGCTTCGACGGCGTGGATGTGAAGGCGTGTCATGGCTACCTCTGCGCCGAGCTTCTGGCTGCACATACCCGAGATGGCCGCTATGGCGGTGCGTTTGAGAACCGCACGCGGTTCCTACTGGAAACTTCGCAGCGCATTCGCGAGGAGGTTAGGGAGGTATTCGTGACAAGCCGCGTCAATGTTTATGACGGCTTGCCCTTTCCGTACGGCTTTGGTGTTGACAGAGAGTCAGAAGACAAACCAGACCTGGAAGAGCCATTGCGGCTGCTAGGCCAGTTGCAGGCCGAAGGCTTTCCCATCGCCAACGTCACTCTGGGAGTCCCTTACTGCCGTCCGCATCTGGGCCGCCCGTTCAATCGGGCAGTACCCGGTAGTCCGGTTGCGCCGGAGCATCCGCTGGTGGGCGTGGCCCGCCTCCAGCAGGTAACTGGCGAGTTACAGAGCGCCTATCCCGGCGTACCCTTGGTGGGGACGGGATACAGTTGGCTGCGGCAGTTCTTCCCCTACATAGGGGCGGCAGCAGTGCGTACCGGCCATGTTGCGGTAGTCGGTCTCGGACGAATGGCCTTCGCATATCCGGATTTCGCCAAGGATCTGGTAGAGCATGGCAGGCTCGATTCACGAAAATCGTGCGTCGGCTGCTCTGGTTGCTCTGAACTCATGCGTGCCAGCATTGAATCAGGGTGCATTGTGCGCGATAGCGAACTGTACCACCTTCCGAATCCACAGTGATGGACGAGGGGAACGAGGTGTCGGTGAGCCCCACAGATGTGACATTCTCGGGTAGACGGATACCCGTTCACGCGACGAACACACTCGTGGTTGGCAGCGGAGCTGCGGCCCGAAATGCAGCCCTGCAGCTGGTGCGTCACGGTGTGCGGGATGTGGCCATCGTGACCGAGCGATGGAATGCCGGAACGTCGTACAATGCCGGATCTGACAAGCAGACGTACTACAAGCTGTCGCTTGCGGGCGCGTCCGTTGATTCACCGCAATTGCTCGCGCATGACCTGTGGACTGGTGGCTGCATGCATGGTGACATTGCTTTGTGTGAGTCCAACCACTCGGCCCAGGCGTTCTACAACCTGGTAGAACTAGGCGTACCGTTCCCCCATGATCGGCATGGCGGTTACGCGGGCTACCGGACGGATAACGACAGTCGTGGCAGGGCGACCTCGGCGGGGCCGCTGACATCAAAACTCATGTGCGAGTACTTGGGGCGGGCATTGGCGCGCGAAGATGTTTCGATCTTCGATCGTCACCAGGTGATTGCATTGCTCACGCGTTCGGGGTCGGGCAGTGGTGGTACCGATCAGCAGGCTGTTTGCGGTGCAGTTGCGTTGGACACGACCCAACTCGGCAGTGACTCGTACGGCCTGGTTGTGTTCAACGCGCAGAATGTCGTTCTCGCGACCGGTGGTCCCGGTGGCATGTACAAGAACTCAGTGTACCCGCAGAGCCAACTTGGATCTACCGGATTGGCACTGAAGGTGGGGGCGATAGCCCACAACCTGACGGAATCACAGTTTGGCTTGGCATCGGTGGGATTTCGCTGGAACCTCTCGGGCAGCTATCAACAGGTCATTCCTCGTTACCTCTCTACGGCAACTGATGGTAGTGACGAGCGAGAGTTTCTGAATGCTCATTTCCCAGACATGCCAACACTGGCGAACGCGACATTCCGCAAGGGATACGAGTGGCCGTTCGACTGCAACAAGATCACCAACCATGGTTCTTCGCTCATAGACCTGCTGGTGTATCGCGAGACCGAATCGCTAGGGCGCAAGGTGTTTCTCGACTACGTGCATGATCCCCAGGGGGGAGATGGGCTTGCTCCCTTCGAGCTGAGCATGTTGGACGACGAGGCATGCAACTATCTCGAACGGTCGGGTGCACTCCAGGAGACACCGATCGCTCGCCTCCTGGAGTTGAACGAGCCCGCTGCTGAGCTGTTTCGCGCGCACAAAATCAACCTGGCTCAGGACTGGGTGGAGGTTGCGGTTTGCGCCCAACACAACAACGGTGGACTGCGAGCCAACCTCTGGTGGGAATCGAACCTGCGGCATCTGTTCCCGGTGGGTGAGGTATGTGGCACACATGGGGTGAGGCGACCCGGGGGAGCGGCACTCAACTCCGGACAAGTGGGGAGCCTGCGGGCAGCGCTCTACATAGCACAGAACTACACACAGCCCACGTTGGATCCGAACACATTCAAGAAGGTGGTAGCGGCACAGATCGGCGAGTGCGTGACGTTTTGCGCACACGTTTGTGATGGTGCTGAGACCCAGCACTCTATTACACCCGCGTTGGCGATAGGCGACATTCAAGAAAGAATGTCGCGCGTAGCTGCGCACGTACGTGACGTCGACTTGGTGGACGAGGCGCTCACTGCAGCACGGGAATTGTGGCAACGCGTGC
>JAUVRV010000040.1 GCA_030597435.1 Gemmatimonadales bacterium
AGGTAGACTTCTGCCAAGGTGACCGGCTGTGCCAGGATGTACTCCAGCACACCACTTTCGCGTTCTTCGGCGATCGTAGCGGCCGCAGGAAAGAGAGCCATGAGCGGCACGAAGACCAAGGCTAGATGGACCAGTCCGGCAAATGCCTTGGCAAACCCTCTGTAGCCGTACACCACCGTGCTGCCAATCCCGAACGTGGCCAGCAACAAGCCACCTGCCAGAAACACCGCCGAGTATACCAGAAACCACCGCGCGTGGAGCGATCCCGCGAGTTCCCGCTTGGCAAACAGGGATGTTCTGTATCCTAGCAGCGTTCTACTCCTTGCCGGCGGTTGCGGAGTGTGGCGTCCAACTACGACCCGATCAGTCGTTCCATGAGATTGTTTAGAGAAGGTGCTTCAGTCCAGAAATCCTCAACGGGGATCTCGTTTTTCTGGAGCACCATCAGAACTTCGGGACGGGAACCACGATCCACCTGAATACCAAGAGCGGCGCCATTAGCCTGCACCGTGGAGGTTTGCCATTGGCGTTGTAGCAAATCGCAGGCGCTATCTCGTTGCTCGGGTGGTACCCTTATCCAGAGCGTGACATCGGCTCCGACGGCCTGCCACAGTTCGTCCATCCGGCCATCGAAGGCGATGCGTCCACTGTGCAAGACAAGCAACCGGTCGGCTACGGCCTCCACGTCGGCGAGACGGTGGGTGGCTAGCAGAATGGTCGTATCATCGCTGGCTTGACGTAGCGCCCGGAGAAAATCGCGCCTAGCTCGAGCATCTAGATTGGCGGTTGGCTCGTCGAGTAGCAGCAACGGTACGTCGGCGCCCAACGCCAGAGCCAGCAAAACCTTTTGGAGCATGCCACCCGACAACTCTCGAGTTTCCTTCTCGCCGTGCTCCTCCATCGACAGTCCCAAGTGCTCCAACCGCTGCCGTACATGCTTTGCATCGAGGCGTCGCAATTGACAGAAGAATCCTACAAGCTCAGTGAGTGAACCCTCAAAGTGTGGCGCCCGTTGTGGAACGTAGCCGATCCGTGATCGTGCTGCGCGACCCTGCGTCTCCACACTGTAGCCAGCAATCTCCAACTTCCCCTCAAACTCGGTAAGGCCCAGAAGGCACCGTATCAACGTAGTCTTGCCGGCACCGTTCAGGCCCAGGATCGCAAGGTGTTCTCCCCGCTCGGCCGAAAAGCTGATCTCATCCAGAACTGTGACGTTCCCGAACCGCTTGGTGAGAGTGCTTGCCCGGATCACAGGCCACTCCCGAATGGCGTGCGGGACTGGAATGCCAATGTGGCCGCGGCCAGAGCAAAGCAGGCGAAACCCACCGCCGCCACCGGTAACGTCCGCCGCCTGGCGGCCGATACCGGCGTGCCAACTGCTAGCCTGGGTGCCGAGTCGATCACGACAGAGGTCGGCTGCAGCAGCGGTAACACTCGACCGACTATGTCTATGGATGAGGCCGCTGGGCCCATATTAAAGATCTTGAGCTGTTCGTACTTGGCGAACAAGTCATCAGACAGTCGTTCGCGTACGAACGGCGTATCGCCGAACCCATCGTCGTTCGCGTCGAATCCTGCATAGTCACTCCAGTGATTGCCGTGCCAGCTGTTGCCCAGCGCTGTTCCACCACCTGTTACTGCAACCGGAACGACATTCTCGAGAAACGTGTTGAAGTGGAAGACGTTCGACTTCACCGATGGCAGAAGGGAGACACCCACATCGTTGAATGCAATGATATTGTGGCGAAAGAGGTTGCTCACGCCTCTGGTCTGCGGTGAATTGTCTAAGGAGATCCCGGTCGCGTTCCGCACCATGATATTGCCTTCTGCGATCACGCTGTCAGTGTCCTTGAACCCCAACCCACGGCCGGTTGTGCCTCTTGCGTCAGCAAACACATTGTTCTTGAACGTGATGTCGGTGGAGTACATGACGAATGCACCAACCAGGTTGGCCACGAACTCATTGTCTTCGAACCGGTTGTGATCGCTGTACATGTAGTGGAGGCCGTAGCGTGAGTTGGTAACACGGTTCTGCAACACGTTCGTCTCATCGGAGAACCAGATGACGACGTCCCTACTACGCGTGATGCGGTTGCCAACAATCAAGCCCCCGTGACTATACCACAGCCGTATGCCATCGCCTCGTAGCGGGACCGGGATATCCTTGCCCTCTATGGTGTTGTTGCGGATGATCGGAGAGTTGCTCTGTTTAACATAGATACCGAATAGGACATCTTCGAAGTGATTGTCTTCAATCACGAGGCTGTCTGCCCGCTCGGCTAGAATGCCTGAATGCTCTTCAGACTGCCTGGACCCTGAGCCACGAATCGTAAACCCGGAGATGGTACATGTTGCCAGCACAGTCAGGACAACGCCCTCGCCTCCCCCGTCTATTGTGGCTCCGGGCTCTCCCTTGAGAACAATACGCTTGTCAATGACGGGGTTCTCGCGGTAGACACCAGCGTGTACGAGCACGGTGTCGCCTTCACGGGCGGCATCCAATGCCTGCGTGATGGAGTGATAGTCACCGCCCGTGCCAACGCTGACCTGACCGGCTTGGGCGGCCAGCAGCAAGGCGGCGGTTGCAATCATGCCGTGGCTTCCGAGCGAGTTCGACGCCATTCATAGACAGCTACTACCGGGCCGATCACTCCGGCTATCGCCATCAAGATGGCGCCCGCCGCCGGCCAACTGGTCACGGTGAACTGGCCGACATGTGTCACGCCGATGAAGTGGGGAGTAAACGGATCGATATTCAAGGGCGCGTCGGGCGACAGATCGTTCCCGTACTGATACAGCCAGTGCTGCATCGTATAGAGCATCACCACACCGAAGAGAGTAAAGTCCATCCAGCCGAGCGCCGCGATTGCCATACGACCCACCATCGCGGTGAGCAGGGCGAAACCAAAGAACCGCAGAATGAAGAACGGAATGAACCGGAACTCGGGAAACTCGTCTGCCCTTATCTCATGCATGCCGATATAGTGGTTGAGCAGGTTCACTTCGCGGACATCGCCAGCCACGGTATTGGGGTAGATCTTCACGTGAATGCCGTCAGGATATTGCGGTGCATGCAGCGTGATGGTCCAAGTCGGCAGGAAGATACTGGGCAACAATGCGAACGTGGCCACGATTATGAGTATGCGGCTCCTTTTCGACAAATTGCCCTGAAAGAAAGACGTGACTCTGTCCATTGAAGTGTCCGATCTCGGGTGTCAGTGCAGAGCGTCAGAGGCAACCTCCCCCGCCCTGATCGGGCGAAGGAGGTGCTGTTGTCACGCTATCAGCGCGGTGAGACAAGGAGGTATCCCATCATCTCCAAGTGTAGCGCCGAGCAGAACTCGGTGCAGTAGAACGGGAACACACCAGGCGCATCGGCAACGAACGACACGGTTTGTGATTCACCCGGCTCGATACTGAGGTTGATGTTGTACTTCGCTATGCCGAATCCGTGCGTAGCGTCACGGACCTGCTCGATGCTGGTGATATGGATGGTGACGTTATCCCCTTCACGGACGCGGATGTATTCCGGGTTGAAGTGGCTGCGGATTGCAGTCATGTATACATCCACGTTCCTGCCACGTCGCTCGATCCGTTCTTCTCCGGCTTGTACCGCGTCTGATGCGGTCGACATGGTGGACGGATCGAATCCGATTTCCGGATAGATCTCGAAGGGCTGCAACTTGTCCGCCTTGATGATCTGTGCGTAGTGTGGCTCCCCGACACCGATCGGCATGTCGTAAATCAGCTCCATCTCGTCGCCAGAGATGTCTATCAATTGGAAGTTCTGGGGCAGTAGTGGGCCGACATTGTTGAATCGGTCGAGTGACCACTTGTTCATTGCCACCAGATACTTGCCGTCTGGTGACTTAGTGTCACCCTCGACTGCCGCCAAGTGACCAACGTTGTAGTGAACATCGATTTTGTCCACTACGGCGAGTGGGTCGAGACTCCACTTGGTGACCTGGCTCTCGAGGAAGATGCTGGTGTAGGCGTTGCCTCGGTTGTCGTATTGGGTGTGAAGCGGTCCCAGCCCAACCTCCAGCTGTCCCTCTATCACGGAGTTGAAGTCTAGGATCGGCACCCCATACGGGTCAGTTGATGTAAAGTCTCCGTTCTGGATCGCCTGCTGGATCTTCGCAAACGAGTACACGGTCACATGCGGATCCAACTTCCCAGACACGACCAGGAAACGCCCGTCGGGGGTGACGTCTACCCCATGGGGGCTCTTCGGCTCCGGCACAAAGAACAGGAGCCCCTCATCGATGGCAGTCTGCAGCGGGATGACCCTCCGACCACGCGCCATTCGCGTATTGCCGGCAGCAGCAACCTCGGCTGCCTTCTGCCAGTTGATTATGTGCATGTAGTCCATGTCGTTCCGAGATGCACCGGCCTCGAATGGCGGGTTGCCGTCCTCGACACCACCGGTTGCCATCTCGGTGTTGAACGAGTTGAGGAATGCCCAGCCAAAAGAGGGTCCCTTACCGGCATCAGCTAGGTCGTGCCAGTACGGTGGCAGCACGATCGAGAAGGACGCGGCTTCATCAATGCGGCCCCGGTCACGATCGAACTTCCACATGGTGATCAAGCCGCGGTAGTCCTCCTCATAACGATCCACATCGGCGTAGTCGGTCCACAATGGAACCGAGTACTGCGCACCTTCGATCACGTATTCTGTGTTGGGCGTGACGAATGTCCCGCCGTGGTTGGTGCCCATGTTGGGGTTCGTCACGATCTGTTTCGTCTCGAAGTCCCGCAGGTCGATCACGGCTATGCGTGGGTTGGCCTTGTCGTTGATGAACAGAAACTGGCCGTCGTAATCGCCGTCGGTTTCCGAGAGTGCGGGATGGTGAGAGTCACCCCATGTGATATCGTGTCCGGCCATGCGAGCGTTCTCGAACAGCGCCTTGTGCTCATCGGAGCCGTACCCGAAGCCCTGCCAGGGCTCTGGGGTGAACACGGCAATGACCTTCAACAGTCGCATCGACGGTACGCCGATCACCACCACTTGACCGGAGTGTCCACCAGATCCGAACATGAGGTACTCGTCCATCTTGCCGGTGGGCTGAAAGGTCTTCACTGCGGCCACAATATCGGCCTCGGTGAGACCCCGCGCGCGGGCGATGGCGCTCACATCGGCTCCTCTGCCGGCACCAGAACACGACTGAAGGGTCACAACGCCGAGGACGGCAGCTGTGGCCGTGAGTGTCAAAACCCACGTCATGCGTTTGGATCGCATTGACTCGCTCCTGTGTAGAGTAGGTTGCAGCAGATTTCTATCTGAAACAGGAGCTCAACCGAATCAGGGTCCCGGGTGCTCCTACTGTTCTCGGCGCAGGTGTTCGTAGATGGCCCTGGCTTCTTCGGCCGTTACGGCCAGGCTCAACATCGGCGTCATATACTCGGCCAACAGCTGCTTGGCGACCGGATCTGCCTTCACCATTGAGTCGGGGTTCATCATCATCGCCGTCATCCAGCCATACTCCCGCCGATCGGTGACACCCTGCAGATCTGGTCCTGTCAGACGCCCTTTCCCGATCGTATGACAGGCAACACAGCCCTTCGATTGGAACAGGCCCTCACCGAGTGCCGCCAACTCCTGGTCAATCTCACCCGCCGGTGCGGGTGGGGCATTGCTCTCAACAGCCGGTTGAGAGGTTTCCTGTGAGGTCTGTCCCTCTTCCGCCTGCTCGCTGGAGCAGCCGGCGACGACCGCCAGCGCAACCAGGAGTGTCAGGTGCCGCGTAGAACTCATGTCTCTGTTCCTTATGCCGTTGGGGGATTTGGTGTTCCCATGTGACGTGGAGCGGTCAAGAAGATAATGACTCGACCTCGAGTACGCCCCCAATTGGCCAAAA
The DNA here is from genome assembly GCA_030597435.1 of Gemmatimonadales bacterium. Lineage (GTDB taxonomy): Bacteria > Gemmatimonadota > Gemmatimonadetes > Gemmatimonadales > GWC2-71-9. The sequence goes on from JAUVRV010000040.1 coordinate 5,859, forward strand.
CAAGATATTCGCATGATGAGGTCATGAATAGGGGGAAATATTTAAGAAGACATGAAGAGCTGGTGAACAAAACTTCACGATTCTTGTTTCTGCTGCGAGCACTGTTGAAACGGACCGGTCCCGCGGAGGGCTCCGCGGGACCGAATGAGTCATCTAGAGAGCCGTCGGCTACTTCGATGGCTTGTTGCTCAGGCTCCAGACATATGCCGCGACAGCTTTGACCTGATCGTCGGTGAGGGGCGGCCCGCCCTTCGGCGGCATGACTGCGCCGGTAGCATTGGTAGCGCCCTTCATGATGGTCGCCACGAGGTCCTCGTAGGTCCCGTCGGAGTGAGTCCATTCCTTGTCGGTTAGGTCGGCTCCGAGGCCCGGTACTCCCTTGGCGTCCTGGCCGTGGCACGAAAAGCAGATCCCGGCCCCTTTGAAGATGGTCTCACCTTCGGTGATCATTTGCTCGGTAACCCCTTCAGGTAGACCCTGAGCAGCGACTGCGGGAACGATGAACACCAGCGCTCCAACAGTGAATACCAAGCGTGTAATTATGGACTTCACGTTGTGTCCTCCTGGTACACGAACTCAAACAGGCTCACGGAACGGTGTGCCGAAATCAAGTGTCCACGAGCGGAGAAAGAAACTACCAAATCCTGGCGACTCTGCGCTACCCTGACGGCCGCGGACTCAAGTATCCGGGTCAGCTACTTCAGTACCCGCAATTGCTTGAGGCGTTCGGGGTAGCTCGATCACGAGTTGGAGACCACCCCTTTTGCTACGGGTGGCCGCGATCGAGCCGTCATGCGCGTCGACAATGGCGGCTGCGATAGTCAGCCCCAGCCCGGCCCCAGTAGACCGTGTTCGCGCCTCGTCGGTACGGTAGAGTCTCTCAAACAAGTGTGGCAACAGCTCGTCCGCTATGCCGGGTCCGTCGTCGTCTACGGCGATTTGGATCTGCGACGCATGAGAAGACATCGTGACTACCACCTGCGTGCCGGCGGGCGTGTGTTGCACCGCATTGTGCAGCAGATGGTCCAGTACCAGGGAGATCATTCTTGCATCTACTGACACCATGGCATCGGCAAGATCCTCTCCTTGAACTGTCAAGGTGCGGCCCTCTGCCCGTGATCGCACCCGGTTCACGGCGTCGCTAACGAGGCTGGCAATGTCAACCGGGGCGAGCTGAGGTTGCAGTTCTCCTGCTTCGATTCGGGCCAGCAAGACAAGTGAATCACCGATGGACGAAAGGTGCTCCACCTCTTCGAGACAGCTCTCGAGAACCGCCCGGTACTCCTCGGTGCTGCGCTCGCTTCGTAGTGCTACCTCGACCTCTCCCTGCATCGCCGTCAACGGGGTACGCAGATCACGCCCCAAGTCGGCGATGATACGCCGCTGCTGTTCGTATGCACCCTCGAGTCGATCCAGCATTCGATTCAGAACGCCCACCAGGCCCTTGAACTCTGCGACATCGGCATGCGCCGTGATGCGACTACCCACAACTCCCGGTTCAATGGCCTCTGCTTGTGCGGTCACTGCAGCAAGCGGTGCTACCGCCCCGCGCGCCAGCCAGCTCGCTCCCACCATCGTTGCGGCCGTACCCAGCAACACAGTCCCTAACATGAGAAAGAAGATCCGCCTCTCGACCTCTCCCAATGGCTCGAGAGACGCTGCTACCTGAATGACTGCAGCGCCGGTAACACTCCCCTCGGGTACTGGCGAGTAGATGGATCGAATGCGGTGTGTTTCCCACGACTGTGTCGTGAGCACCTGTTCTCGGGCACGCGCTTGCCCAAAGCTCTGTCGATCCACTGGTAGGTTGAGTGCTAGTGCTGTGTTGACAGACAGAGCGTTTCCGGTCGAGTCTCGTATGGCAATGAATCGATTCACCTGGCGCACGAACACGTCCATATCTCTCGAGCCAGGTTGAAACACCACCGGGAGTCCTGCTGCCAACGAAGCGGCTTCGAGTTGAAGGGCAGACTTGAGCGATTCATCGAGCTGGCGGCTCAGGCTGTAGTGAGTTCCCAAGAACGCCCACAGTGATATCAGCAAGAGTGCAAGGAAGATGGTAAGCGAAAACCGCACCGCGAGGGCGCGGCGCAACGAACGCATCAGTCTTCGGTGTCGTCGGTCTTAAGGCAGAATCCCACGCCTCTGACGGTCTGGATGAGATCGCTACAGCCTGCTTCCCGCAGCTTGCGGCGCAGGTTGCCTACATGCACGTCGACCACATTGCTCTCAGGGTCAAAGTGCATGTCCCAGACCTTCTCCAATAACTCGGTCCGCCGCACGACCTCTTCGGGATGGAGCATGAAGTGCTCGAGTAGTTGGAACTCGCGGGGCGTGAGATCGAGCACTTGACCGCCCGTGTGCGCCTGATGCTTCATGCGGTTCAATTCGAGTGGGCCGTAGGTGAGTCGTTCGAGTCGGGTCGAGCCACCGCGTCTGATTAGCGCACGAAGACGCGCGAGTAGTTCGTCGAAGCGGAACGGCTTGGACAGGTAGTCATCGGCACCCGCGTCGAGGCCACGCACAACGTCCTCTGTGGAGTCACGGGCTGTGAGCATCAGGATGGGTGTCTTGCGACCCTCACGGCGCAACTCGGCTGCCACCTGCAAACCGTTCTTTCGTGGCAGCATGATGTCGAGCATGATCGCGTCGTAATCATTGACGTGCGCCAGCGTCGTCGCCTCTTCGCCATCCTTGGCGACGTCGACGGCGTACCCCTCTTCTCGCAGACCCATCTGAATGAAACCGGCAACTTTCCGGTCATCCTCTACTACAAGTACTCTCATGAATCGAACCCTAGCTAGGGTGCGGTGAGCCGCGGTTGAATCATCTGTGAATTCGTCTTCATGAACCCGACGTGTGGCGCGGCAGTCGCAGAATGAACCGGGCACCATAGCCAAGGCGGCTTTCGACGCCGAGGTCTCCGCCGAGCAAACGCGCAAGCTGACGCGAGAGCGCAAGGCCTAGGCCGGTTCCCCGCTCCTTCTGCTCTCGTCCCTGCTCAAAGGCTTCGAATATCGCCGCTTGATCTTCTGCCGAGATTCCATCTCCACGGTCGACTATGTCAAACCTCATGGACTCGTCGTCGAGCCTGATGTTGACCGAGATCGACTCGTTTTCGGGGCTATGCCTCACCGCGTTTGTGAGCAGGTTTATCAGTATTTGTCGCACCCTGTGTGGGTCGGTGCGACATGCTATTTCACCCTCGACGCCCGTTATTTCGATCACGACATTCTTACGCGTTGCGGCAGGCTCTACCGACCTGACGGCATGGCGTACAACGTCTTGCGCGTCGGTCTCCTGCACCACGGGGTGCAGCTTGTCCGCATCCAAGCGACTCAACTGTAGCAAGTCCTCGAGTAGGGTGAGTGTTTGTTCGGCGGACTCATACACTTCCACCGCTTCGCGTGGTGGCTCGTCACCCGCCTTACGCAGCCACAAGTCGGCCCAGCCATATGTAGCTGTGAGTGCGTTGCGCAACTCGTGGTTGATCATGGCGAAGAAACGCTCACGCGACCGCTGCATTCCCTTGAGTTCCTTGAGTAGATGCGCCTCTTGCTCGTGGATCCGGGCATTCTCCACCGCGACGGCGGCGTGTCCTGCTAGCATCACTGCCACGGTTTCGTCTTCTGCGGTAAACTCGGGACCGTCGATCTTCTCCGTCAGGTACAGATTGCCAATCGGATGCTCTCGACCCAGAATCGGCACTCCCAGGAAAGACTTCATTGGCGGATGGTTTGCCGGGAACCCGGCCGCCGCAGGATGCTTGGCAAGGTCTGCAACCCTGAGAGGGCGAGGATCAGTGATCAGGACACCCAGCACACCTTTGCCGGACGGGGGCGACCCGATCTCCTCATGCAGCTCAGGGGTAAGGCCGCTCGCGACAAAGGAGGCAACGCCCATTCCTTTAGGGGCCAATATGGCGAGCGCGGCATACTGTGAGCCGATCACATTGCGGGCAGAGTCCGCGACCTGCTGCAGCAAGCGATCGAGGTCTCGCTCTGCAGTTATCCGGACAGCAGCGCGTGAGAGCTGCTCAATCCGGGACCAGATTCGACGGTTGTCGCTGTTGCTGTTCTGCACCATGGGCAGCAAGGTACCATCCGCGGGGTTCGAGTTCCAGGCTCGATCCGGGCGGTCGCTTCTCCTCTTGTTGATATCGTGACGGTTCTTAGATCTTGGCTGTCGCTACAGCTCGCACAATGTCGCTTTGCGCGATCACTCCAACAAGCTCTCCCCCCTGCTCAACGAAGAGCCGATGGACATCGAGTTGCAACATTTGCTGAGCGGCGTTCTTCACGTCTGCGTCCGGACCTATTGTGCGGGGGCGTGACGTCATGATCTCACCCACCAGAGTCCTCTCGAACAGCGCGTTGCGCTCCTCCGCATCGGCGCACTCCGCGGCAGCTTCGAGCACATCGCTGGTGGAAAGCACACCCACCATCTGATGCCTGTGGTTCACAACCGGCAGGCCGTGGATGTGGCCTTCAGCGAATGTGACCACGGCCTCCGCTACCGTGATGTCCTCCGAAGCCATCTGGAGGTCCTTGTTCATCAAATCAGCGACTTGCATGCCCGCTACCCGGCTGTCCTGTTCATGGCGCTGGCTCAGCTATCTGAATCTTGTGGAGCCGGGACTGGTACCACAAGGGTGGATGTAGGAAGGTGGCTCAAGAGGCGTTCGGTCGTACTGCCAACCAGCAGTCGATCGACCCAGCCCTTTCCGTGCGATCCTACCACGAGCAGGTCTGCACTCCATTCTGCAACTTCGGCGGTAACGGCATCGTCTGCCACGCCGTGTCGAACCACGACGTCCGCGTCGGTACCTTCAGCCAGCTGGGCCACCGTCTTATTGAACTGTTCTTCAGAGATGCGATAGTAAGCGTTCTGATCGAGCGCTATTGGCAGCGCGGCAATGAGTGGCAGTGGCTCAATCACGTGCATGATCCGGAACTCGGCGCCGAATAGTTGTGCGTACCTCTTGGCCTCGTTGACCGTTGGCGTCGCGGCATAAGACAGGTCTACCGCAACGAGAACACGATTGATGGTAGTGCCGTCCATGCAAGAGACCAGGACCGGGACCTTTGATGTGCGCACGACGTTGTGTACGGTGCTACCTCCCATCCACCTGGTGACAGCAGCGTGGTGCTTTGCGCCAAGCACCACGAGCCCGGCATCGCACTCTGCAGCAACGTCCCGTATCAGCACCGCCGCGCGCCCCAATCTCACATCGAGGTTGGCGAGCGTCTCCTGCGGTATCGTGGGTGAGAGCGCCTCCGTCAGTTGCTCGGTGGCAATCTGCAGCACTGCCCGGTTCATCGTCCCCACGTCGATCGGAACATCTGTTCCGCCGGACGTTGCCCAATATTCTCTAGCCGCGTGCACCAGGCAGCAATCGACACCACACTTGGATGCAATTGCCCAGGCCAAGTTCGCCGAACGAACGCCTTCGGGGCTGTCATCCACTCCAGCCACAATGGACCGCTGGGGCATCGTCGACCTCCAATCGTGGGGGAGAGTTGGCTCGCTTCCCGCTTGCCGTGGTCAACCCGACGTGAGGTTAACTCCAATTGCTACTCTACTCAAGGTGCCCTCCGGAAACGCTCGGGATGTGGGTCGGCGTCGCGTTCGGTACTAGATTGGAGCGTTCAAGGGATCTCACTTGGAGGAAGACCCTGTGATTTGGCGCTCTTGGAGTTGGGGAGACTGGCTCATGGCCTGTGCCGTGGTGTTGTTCGTCCTTGCCGGGGTCGCGAAGCTCATTGAACGGCAGGGTAGGCTAGGTCTCGCTCTTGTTCTCTTGGGGCTGGCGAACGCACTACTATTGACGCTGTCCCGGCGTTGAACTCGGTCCGCGGACAATATGACATGTCGCGGGTGTCGTTAGAACGGTACCGCTATGGCGATGCCTCCCACGATCATTATGTCGTACTGAATTCGGCTGTAACTCAAGCCATCCATGTAGTAGACCCAGGTATCTCCCTCCAAGAAGAACGCCATGAATGTGTTGTCAAATACGTAGTTGACGCCGGCGCCCAATCGGCCCGCGAACGACCGGTCGCCTTCGAGACTGCTATCTTTGGGGTCAATGTCGAACCAGCCCGCACCGACGACAAAGTAGGGGAC
>JAUVRV010000080.1 GCA_030597435.1 Gemmatimonadales bacterium
TCCGGTTTCTGTGATCTGGATCTCAGATTCACTCGAGCCCGGTGGCAGGTCCGTGGCCCCGTGGGCATGGATCCGACGCTGGCGGTTGACCTGACTGTGGGTAGAAGTAGCCTTCTCTTTATCACCTGAGCTGAGGTAGGCACAGAATGACTTGGCACCGCCGAGGTTCAAGGCGTTTCCTGTGGGTTGTCATGCTGGCCATGGCAGCGAGTCCGGTGCGGGCTCAACAACGTGGTGACCTGGCCATCACCGGTGGTAGGGTGGTGGATCCAGCCAGCGGTACGGACCGTGTGGTAAGTATCTTGGCGCAGGATCAGTGTTGCACCAGGACGGCCAATCCGCAGCACTTCAAGAGACAACCATTGATTCTAGAGTGAAGCGACACGCGACAGTGAAGCTACCTCTCGAGCCCAGGGTGTTCGCGATTGCGATCGGCATTCTGGTCGGTTGTGGCAGTCCCGCTGTGGAGTGGCACGACGGGAACGGTTATCGCTGGCGCGAATTGTCTGTGTCACGTCGTGGCGGCCCGGGTTTTACCGAACTCGCAGCGGCCAGGACCGGGATTGAGTTCTCCAATCATGTGACTGATGCTCAGTTGATGCGGAACCGTCACCTCGGGCAAGGGTCTGGGGTCACGCTGGGTGACGTCGATGGTGATGGACTCGTAGACATCTACTTCGGGCGGATCGAAGGTCCCAATGTGCTGTACAGAAACCTCGGCAACTGGCGCTTCGAGGACATAACAGAGAGCGCCGGTGTCACTGCGGCTGATCGCCATACAACTGGTGTAGTCTTCGCCGACGTTGACGGCGATCGGGACCTTGATCTGCTGGTCGCCGCAATGGGTGGTCCGAACTCTCTGTTCGTCAACGATGGCAGCGGTGTGTTCACCGAGATGTCTGAGGAAGTCGGTCTCGACTCGCAGTACGGCAGTACGACGATCACGCTGGCGGACGTGGATGATGACGGCGATCTCGACTTGTTCATTGCGAACTACCGGCTACTCCGCATAGAAGATGTCTATGCGCCCGAAGATCGGACGTTCGAGCGGACACTGCGCCGCCGCTCGGATGGTGGCTGGGAAGTCGTTCCGATGTTCCGACAGTACTACCGTGTCCACTACAGGCCGGATCTCGATGCGGTGGTGCGAACCCAACGGGCGGAACCGGACCTGTTCTATCTCAATGACGGGACCGGCAGGTTCGAGCGCGTCTCCCTGACATCGGGTCGTTTCCTGGACGAAGATGGCAATCCGATCGCCGAGGAACCGGAGTACTTCAATTTGTCGGCTCGGTTCTATGACATGGATGACGACGGTGATCAAGATCTGTTCGTATGTGCCGACTTCGAAGACCCGGACCAGATCTGGATCAACAACGGTGACGGTACGTTCCAGGCGATACCACGACTCTCGTTGAGAACCACCAGCAACTCTGCGATGGCCGTTGACTTTGCCGATATCGATCGTGATGGGGACGTGGATTACTTCGAGTCCGACATGCTGGCTCGCGACCCGAGACGGCGCAAGATGCAGAAGCCGTCGCACACTCCGTTCCCCAAGTTGGTCGGGGAGATCGACAATCGCCCCCAGATGATGCGTAATACCCTGTTCTTGAACCGAGGGGACCACACATACGCGCAGATTGGGGAATTCGCTGATGTCGAAGCCGCGGGTTGGTCGTGGTCTACGGTGTTTCTGGATGTGGACTTGAACGGATTCGAAGACATCTTGCTGCTGACGGGCCACACCTGGGATGTCATGGACTTCGACACGCAGAATAGGATCTTCAGCACGATCACGCGCGTCGATTGGCGAAGAGAACGGTTTCTGTTCCCCACACTCGAGTTACCCAACGTGATCTTCCGCAACAACGGTGACCTGACATTTGACGAGGTCGGGAGAGAATGGGGTTTTGCCGATCAGGATGACATTTCGCATGGGCCTGCACTCGGTGACCTCGATGGGGACGGAGACCTCGATCTCGTCACCAACAGGCTGTATCTCGCGGCAGGTGTGTATCGCAACGACGCCACGGCCGGTCGGGTTGCGATCCGGTTGATCGGTGACGCACCCAATACGGCTGCAGTCGGCTCGAAGATCCGGGTCCGCGGTGGTCCGGTGCCTGAGCAGCAGAAAGAGGTTACGGTCGGGGGTTTGTACTTGTCCAGCTCCGACCAGTGGTACTCGTTTGCCACGGGCGAGGCCGACGAGGTGACGATTGTCGTTGACTGGAAGAGTGGCAGACAGACGGTGCTGGAGGGGGTTGCAGTCAATCGGTCGTACGAGATTCATGAGTCCGGTGCGGCCGACCGGATTATTGATGCCGACCGGGCCGCGGACGGGGACAGGCCACCACTCTTCACCGATGCATCAGCCGACATAGGTCACGTGCACTCGGACTCCATGTTCGACGACATGCGTCGCCAACCGCTATTGCAGAACACCTTGAGCCACCTCGGACCTGGCGTCAGCTGGTACGACGTAGATGTCGATGGTGACGAAGACTTGTTGCTGTCGTCGGGTCGTGGTGGAGAACTCTCCTACTACCGCAATGACGGTGGCACCTTCAAACAGCTCAGTATCATGAATGGTCCGGTCGAGCACGATCAGACCACCGTACTTGGCATTCCCGATGCGTCGGGTGGAACCACGTTGCTCGTTGGCCAGTCCAACTACGAGACGAGCGATCCAAGAGATGCCCTGGATTTGGCGTCGGTACTCCGTTTTGACTTCGGCAGCGGGCGACCGAACGGTACGCGATTAGACTATCGAAGCACGCCGGCAGTCAAAGGTAACAATAGCACCACGGGGCCCTTGGCGTTGGCAGATTACGACAACGACGGAGATCTGGATCTCTTCGTAGGAGGCAGGGTGATTCCGGGGGCGTATCCGATGGCTGCGACATCCAGACTGTACCACAACGTCGGCGGACAGTTCGAGCTAGACACGGCGAATGAGACGGCATTCACGCAGCTGGGTCTTGTGTCGGCGGCTTCCTTTTCGGACATCGATGCAGATGGAGATCAGGACCTGCTGGTTGCACTCGAGTGGGGAACCATCAAGCTGTTCCGCAACGATCAAGGCAGCTTTGTCGACGATGGAGAAGCTTACGGGTTCGAGCAACATACCAGTCGCTGGAACGGATTGGCTACTGGTGATCTCAACGAGGACGGACGTCCTGACATCATTGCGACGAGTTGGGGGCGCAACACCAAGTACGATGTTGGGGCTGATCTACCTCTCCTGCTGTACTACGCTGACTTCGATCGCAACGGTTCGTTGGATTTGATAGAAGCGCAATATGAGGAGGAGCGACAGGGGTTGTTTGCGTTGGACCCGTTTTCGCGCATCAGGAGCGCAATGCCTCGCATACAACAGAGAATACCCAACCACATGGCATATGCTGACGCCACACTCGAGGCACTACTCGGCGAGCAAATGGAGCGGGGCGAACTGTTGCAGATCAACACCCTCGATCACATGCTGTTCTTGAGTGAGGGCGACTCATACGAAGCGGTACCACTCCCGGCCGAAGCACAGTTTGCACCCAGCTTCTACGCTGGTATCTCAGACTTCGACGGCGACGGTCATGAAGATCTCTTTCTGACCCAGAACTTCTTCCCCACCGAGATCGAAACACCGCGCTTAGACGCCGGCCGTGGCCTACTGCTGATTGGCGATGGCAGAGGGCAACTCACACCGATTGAAAGTCAGGTCTCCGGTATTGCGGTGTACGGTGATCAGAGAGGGGCGGCATTTGCCGATTACAACGCCGATGGCCGCACCGACCTGGTTGTGTCACAGAATGGTGCAGAGACCAAACTATATCGTAATGTTGGCGCTGTGCCGGGTATCCGCGTGCGCCTGGTAGGAAACCAGGACAATCCACATGCGATCGGTGCAACCGTCCGACTGGTCTATGTCGATGGCCGCGGTCCTGCCCGCGAGGTCCAAGCTGGTAGTGGATACTGGTCCCAGAACGGCGCGGTCCAGGTACTGGGTGTTGGCAGCGAGATGACGGGAGTTTGGGTCAGGTGGCCTGATGGGACGGAAACAATAGAGCCGGTAGATGGTAGGGTGGCAGAGGTGGTGGTGCGTCATGGGAGGTAAAGGGGGGTGTGCACGGTGCATGGTGCAGCGTGCAACGTGCAACGTGCAGCGGGAGTGGGGCCCCGGGAAACCGGGATGCCGGGAAACCGGCTCGCTGGGCTAAAACGCAAACAGCTTCGTGACCTTGGCAGTTATCACACGATCCAATAGCAGATCCAATCGTATGTTGCGGCGTTCGGTATAGACGAGAAAGACATCGCTGAGCGGCGCGTGAATCAGGTTGATGCGCACGTTGGTGACGAGTTCGTCAACCGAGTTGTTGTACTGGACAAAGACACTTGCGAACAGCTTGGTCGAGTAGGCGTAACTGGCCCGCGCGCCCACCAGATCTGCCGTGAGGGACTGTGCGGCCAGGGTGATGTCATTGTGCTGCAAAGAGAAGTCGACTAGCAGGTGATGAGTGGGTCGCAGAATGGCAGTTCCGCCAAGCGATGTAATGTCTCCATCGAAGAACCCACCGTGGCTGAATCTCACGTTACCTGAAAGCCAACGGCCGCCGCTGGCTACGTACGTCACTGCCGCGTCACTGAAACGATACTCACCGGCCCTGACTTCTACACCTGCTATGCTCTCGGTCTCACCGAGTCGCTCCAGCCAGTTGTTGTACTCGAAGTTCAGCACCCCACCGTCGATGAAAGTGACACCGAATCCGGCGGTGGCGGTTCGCGTCTCTAGCGACCAATTGAGATCTGCCGTGACCGCGAGATCAACGTAAGGATTGACCTCGATGACACTCGGGATTGGTAGTTGAGGGTGTGCTCCAACCGTCGCAAACGCCTGTCGTATGCCAGGCCGCCGCACAAATCCAACACCAGGATTGAACGATTCTCCCACATGCTTCACGAATCCGGAAACGTCCCAAACTGGGTCCCTCCAGCCCAGCTGCAGCCATGCGGCCCTCTTGTCTCCGGGCCTATTCGGCTCATCGGTAGCGGCGACGTAGGAGTTGACGATCATGTATTGCAGTAATCGCAGGTTGACGTCAAAGCCCCAACTCCGGTTGTAGACGTCGGTGAGTCCAGGGCTCGTGACTTGCCGATTGATGAACATCGCACCGACGTCGCTGTTGCCGAAAATCGTTCGCCGCACCCGGGCGACCGCAAAGTTCTCGGCAGGCCCCAGATCTGTTGACCGTGTCTGTACGTTGAGTAGTCCAATCTCTAGACCACCCAGGCGACCGCTGAGGCGCCCGCCCGCGAGAACATCCACCGGTCTCCGGTCGGGCGATAGCCCTATCCGCCTCGAGTGAAACAGTGAGAAAACCCGAGGCGAAGAGCCAGTGCGGTAGTTGCGCTCGGTTACGTCACCGAGACTGAAAACGCCGGCGTTCTCCATGAAGAAGTCACGCTTCTCGGGGAAGAACAGCGAAAACCGTGTGAGGTTTACTTGTTCCTGGTCCACCTCTACCTGAGAGAAATCTGTGAACGCTGTGAGGTCCAGGGTCAACTTCGGCGTCACGCCATACTTTATGTCAAAGCCGCCTGCGGCACGGTTGCCGTGGTCGTCGATGCGTAGGTCACCTTCCTGTCGTGCGGCGCGCAAGTAGGGTTTGATGGTGAGGTTGCGTCCCTGCCGGAGGTTTTCCAGGCCGGTGAGTGTTCCTGCACGCGACATCTTGTGCACGCGATACTGGCGGTCGATCGGTGCCCAGTAGGCATCCTCGTTCTTTCGCCGCACCCTACGCAGGAAGTTGATTCCCCAGACCTGTTCTCCGTCGATTCCGTTGAACCGCAATGTCGTAAACGGTATTGCTATCTCAGCCGTCCAGCCAAAATCCCGTATCTTGGCGTCAACGTGAACCACTCCCTCCCACGCCCTGTTGGTGTGGCGACTGTCATTGAATACCTGAGCGTCGAAGATCGCTCCCCCCGGATTCACGGCAAACAGGAATGCGCTCTGTTTGTCGCCGTAGGTATCCAGAGAGACCGCAATCAGGTCTGAGTTGTGCGTCTCAAAATCCTGTTCCAAGCCAGCGATTGTGATTCGATCTGGCTCGGAGTCGTACATGGTGGCGCCGATATAGAGGTTCTGCTCGTCATACAAGACTCGAACGACGGTTCGTTCCGAAGCATCGTAGCCAACTCGCGGGAGGTTGAGAATGAACCCGCTAGTGGAGTCAGCCTGCTGCCAGGCGGGCTCATCGAGAATGCCGTCGATCTCGATCGACAAGGTCGTGAAGACGGCGTTGGTGACCGGCCGTGGTGCCAGGTTGGGGTCGATTGGCCGCGTCGGGGTTGCCGGCTCAACGGTGCCGGATACGCGAAGCTCATCCTGAGCGTGCGCCTGGCTGACTTGGCCCAGGGACAGAGCTTGAAGTGACGCCACGAGCACAACATGTCTAATCAGGATCGGGCAGATCTTCCGTTGACAGTTCCACAGTAGACTAAGGATAGATTGATGCCGGGGATTGGGCTAGCTGCGCCCGGTATCCCTCCTTGGTTTGACGCCGCACCCCGGGCACCTGTCGTCGCACCACCGTGGTGGCTACCTTGAAAGCCGACAGATCCCCGATCAGGAGATGCAAATGATTCACCGATATCCCTCCACGGTTGTGAGCAGCTGCAAGATTGCAGTGCAGCTAGGTACATTGGCGCTGTTTGCGGTCGCTTCCAGTCCGCTGATGGCGCAGAGGATGTCCCAGGAGAAGCAGTCGGCACTGTCTGCCGCCGACGCTTTGAGTTCGGAGATAACACGGATGTCCGAGACCTTGTGGGACTATTCAGAAACGGCAATGCTGGAGTATCAGTCCGCCAAGTTCCTGGCCGATCTGTTAGAAGCCGACGGCTTCACGGTCGAGCGGGGTGTGGCGGACATGCCGACAGCATTCGTCGCCTCGTACGGAAGTGGGAGCCCAGTAATCGGGGTTCTGGCAGAGTACGATGCTCTCCCAGGCGTAGGTAATGCAATAGTCCCACATCGGCAGGGCCGCGAGGATGGAGTGACGAGCGGACAGGGTTGTGGCCACAACCTGTTTGGAGCTGCATCTGTGGGTGCTGCGATGGTGCTGAAACGGGTCATCGAGCAATACGGATTGGTAGGTACAGTTCGTTTATACGGCACTCCAGCCGAAGAAACTGTTGTCGGCAAGGTCTACATGGCCAAGGCCGGTGTGTTCGACGACCTCGACGCGGCGCTCGAATGGCATCCGGGACTCGATAACAGTGTCAACAACGAACACTCGAGGGCGCTCAACAACTTCACCGTCGAGTTTTTCGGACAGGCAGCGCACTCTTCTGCCGATCCATGGAATGGCCGCAGCGCATTGGATGCAGTGGAGTTGATGAACTACGGTGTCAATCTGATGCGGGAGCATGTGAAGGAGAGCACTCGTATTCATTACGTGATACCATCTGCGGGAGAAGCGCCCAACGTTGTGCCCGAATACGCCAAAGTGTGGTACTACGTGCGCGATGCGGATCGCGCTGCGGTGGGAAAGTACTATGACTGGATTCTCAAGATCGCAGAAGGCGCGGCAATGGGGACGCGAACGACCCACAAGGTCACATTGATAACCGGTGTTCACGCCATGCAGTTCAACCGGCCACTGCAAGAGGCAATGCAGCTCAATTTCGTAGTTGTTGGGACGCCGGACTTCAGCGACGCCGACCAACAGTTCGCTCGAGAGCTGCAGCGGGGTCTTGGTCTGGAGGAGAAGGGTCTGGACATGGAGATCAAGCCCTTGGCCGACGAGCCGTTACCCGTGAGCGGCGGATCCACCGACGTAGCCGAGGTGAGTCACATCACGCCGACCGTGGGCCTCAGTGTGACCACTGCTGCAGCTGGCATACCTTGGCATAGCTGGGCAACGTCCGCATCGCACGGCACGGCGGGCTCGGTACGCGGAGCAATGGTGGCGACCAAGGTATTGGCGCTAACGGGAGTCGACATGTTGCTCGATTCGGCGCTGTTGCAGCGGGCGCGGGAGTTCTTCGTGGAGGCGGAAAAGGGGCAACCTTACGTGTCGCCGATTCCTGTGGATCAGAAGCCGCCGGTGCCTGGAGGACAAAGGTAGCTGGACGACAGATCAGGAGAGGAAGGAGATAAAGGAGGGGAAGAAGAACTCGTTTCTCCTTCCCCTTCTTCCCCTCCTCAATCTCCTAAAAACCAGCCGCGTACCCATCCTTCCGCGATTCCGAGGCACCGTAGTACACCCGGTTGACCGCGTCGAACATTATCGCCTGATAACCGCCGTAGCCGCCGATGGTGTGCCTAACGACGTGCCCCATCGCAACGAGGGCACGGATCGTCTCATCGGAGAATCCGTTCTCTAGATTCAGTGTTCCACCGTCAGCCATTACTTGACCCGTTGGCTGTGAGGACCCCGAATGTCTCATTCTCGGCGCATCACCAGCTTCCTGCAAGTTCATGCCGAAGTCGATCATGTTTATCAACACCTGTACGTGACCCTGGGGTTGCATGGCACCGCCCATCACACCGAAGCTCATGAACGGTTCACCATCCTTGGTGACGAACGCAGGTATGATGGTGTGGAACGGCCGCTTGCCCGGCTCGTAGCTGTTGAAATGACCTTTTTCCAAGTTGAACAACTCACCGCGGTCTTGCAGAATGAATCCCAACCCATCAGGTGTCATGCCTGACCCCAACCCCCGGTAGTTGCTCTGGATCAGAGACACCATGTTGCCGTCACTGTCTGCGGTGGTGAGGTATATCGTCTCTCCCGTTCCCAATCTGGGATCTCCGGCCGGATAGTCGCGCGCAGCTCGATTCATGTCAATCAGTGCACGCCGCTGTGCGGCATATTCCTTGGAGATGAGCCAGTCGACGGGGATATCATTGAACGCCGGATCCGCGTAGAACCTCGCTCTGTCTTCGAACGCTAGCTTCTTTGCCTCAGTGAGCACGTGGAGATACTCCAGACTGCCAAAGCCCATCGAGGCGATATCAAAGTCCTCGAGAATGTTGAGCATCTGGAGTGCTGCGATCCCTTGGCCGTTGGGCGGCA
>JAUVRV010000411.1 GCA_030597435.1 Gemmatimonadales bacterium
CATCGTGGGCAATTGGGATCCAGAAGTGTGGTCGCAGGGCACCCCATGGTGCGTACCCGGATTCCCTCACAGCGATGACCGGCGCACTATCCACCTGAAGTCCTTGGGCGGGCAGCTCCGGGTCGCCCATACCGACCAGGGGGCCGCGCTGCTGTACAATGGCGTAGCCGTCGCTCAGAGCAGTTGAGTAGTACAGAGTTCCGTCGGGTGTGATGGCCGGCTCTCTCGCCCCGGTGGGCTCGTTCGTGATGCGACTCGTTTCCTTGTCGGCCATGTCATACGAGTAGACCTGCGGCATGCCGCCTCGTTCGGATGCAAACAGCAGCCGTGAGCCATCGGCCGACCAGACCGGATCTGCATCCATCGCCGGATCATCGGTCACATACTCGAATGAGTTTGGCCTATCCCACGGCCATATCACGATGTCCCAACGGCCATCGGTGTGACGCGCGGCCGCCACCCAGTCACCACCGGGTGACACCGCTATCCGCCCCCAGTCGTCAGCCGCTGGTACCGGGAACTGTTCACCCTCCATGGTCTCATGGTTGACGGTTCGAACTTCCCGCACAGCGGTGTCCAAACCGATGACTCCCAGACGTCCAAACCGGGACGCGAACACATCGGTATCACGCGAACCGCGCGTCATCCGATCCCAGTCACCTCCCGGAATCCACCTGTACAAGTCACTCCGTATGTCGACCGGGGAATCGAATTCCAGCTGAGTGAGAAACAGTGTGCTGTCGATCCAGACCAATCCCTCAACCAGATTCGTTCTGTGAGATGCTATCTGAGTGCCGCTTGCGAGATCGTGTACGATGAGCCGTTCTATGTTCTTGCCATCATTGTTCCGGTAGGCCAGCAGTCGACCATCGGCAGAAACGCGAGGACGTGGTTCACTCCGCAGCCCCCGGACAATCAACGCACCGGTCAAGCCGCCACGTTCGGAATTCGCGCGCAAGCGCCCCCATCCCGCATCGACCCCATCGGTTCCTGCGCCCTTCATTGGACTGTTTACGTTGAACACGATCAACTGACGGGACGTGTTGTCGATGTACTGGGGTAGTACAGAATCACCGAACTGCTTGAGTTCCGCTTCGAAGAAACGCGAGCCCCAGGCATAGGGACGTGCACCGGCAGGCCATACGCGGTTGGCAAAGGTCGCTTCACCTGGGGTGGGCCATTTGTCGTCTCGGGCGGCACCGGTGAGCAGTTGCTCGAAGTAGAAGCCCCGTTCTCGCCCGGCGGTCGTGTACTTCGACTCATAGTACGTTGCCAAGCCCTCGGTCACCCACATCGGCTGATACGCATTGGGGAAGAGACCTGGCGCGCGACCGAACACCGTCTGCAGCACGTTCCACATTCCGTCGGCCCGGTCCAAGTGGAACACATGTGCGAGTTCATGCACGATGACCAGTCTCAACCAGATATCGTAATTGCCCGTCGAGATCGCAGTCGACGGCGGTGTCAGGTAGATGACTATCCGGTTCGACGGCATGACCGTGGCATAGCCATTCGAAAAATCCACGTTGTCGCCGAGTACTAGATCTATGGTGCCGCGAGGCGGCCGCAGTTCGGTCGCGAGCGCTCGATACGCACGTTCAGCTTCACGAGCACCCTTGAAGGCAAAAGACTCATACTTCGCCTTGGCATGCACTCTGAAGTGCTCCGTGTGCCACGTTTGCCAATCTCCACTCGGGTCAATCTGCCCCTCGATCGGCACAGCTGTTCCCAACGCGGATAGGACAATCGCGGCAAGTGTCAGTCGTCTCGATGCTCGCACGTCAATTATTCTCGAGGGTTCTTTCCCTCAGGAACGAGGCAATTCCCTCAACGACACCGCGGGCGTAGCGCCACTGTCCCGCTTCGCTCGCAAGCACCGTTTCCTGTTCCGGAATCATCATGAACAGACCTTCAGTCAATACGGAGGGCATCCACGTCGGTCGAACCAATGCCAGGTTACCTCTGCCGATTCCAAGATCACGCAGGCCAAACTGCCGTACTAACGCCCGGTTCAACTCTCGAGCGAGAGGCGCGCTGCGCGGGTGGAAGTAATAGACACTGGTGCCATTGTTGTCGAACGGGTTCACCCCATCGGGTAACGCATTGGCATGAATCGACACCAGCAACTCCGCACCCGATTGCTCTGCCATTAGCGGACGCGCCGACAATCCGACCGGGGCCGCCGTATTGCGAGTCAAGACAACACGAGCGCCGTACTGTTCCAACAACTGCACAGTTTTCAGCGCTATCGGAAGTACGACATCCGGTTCCCATAATCCAGTCGGTCCCCTCGCTCCCCCTGGCGGGTGCCCGGGATCGATTGCGATCACTCTGCCAAACAGCGGGCGACGCGGATCGATCTGCGGTGGTCGCCGGATCTCCAGTATCAGATCGGCGCCGTCCCAACGAGTGCGGTAACCCCACACGGCTTGCGAGAGTGAAACGGTCACTACCGTCTCGTCCTCGGCCGGTTGTGCGAAGGAAACCAGGTCTACCAGTGGGTCCGTACCACCGTATTGAATCCAGTCCGTGTTTGCCGCGACACCATACAGTGTAACGCTCAGCTCGGACCGTGATTCGGCGACCAGGAATGGGATCCGGCCAGGAAGGGGGATCCTCAACGAGACTGAACTCTCACTGGACCGGAGTCGCATCGATCCCGCCGTGCCACCGGGCGGCGGAGTACCGGGCACGAGGGGATACACATCGCCGACCGAGACCCAGGCCGCACTGGAACGTGAGAGCTGAAGTCGCACCTGACTGTTCCACCGACCGCTCACTACCGCAACGGTGCCATTGGGGAAGAACCAGTGGTACGTCCCGGACGGTGAGGGCCTGCCGGCCACCATGCCATCCGTATTACCGATTCCCGAACGATCGTCGTTCAGTACTACAACGG
>JAUVRV010000418.1 GCA_030597435.1 Gemmatimonadales bacterium
GAGGGCATGACGTACAAGTGGGCGGCCATCGGATACGAGTTGGGTGGTGGGAAATCGGTGCTTGCGATACCGGGTCCCATGGATCCACCGGTGCGGGAGGGATTGCTGAGACGGTTCGGTCGACTAGTCGAGTCACTCAGTGGCACCTATGCGGCGGGAGAGGATCTGGGCACGACGCCGGAAGACATGGCCATCATTGGCGAAGAGACCCAATGGGTCCATGGCGCTCGCGGCAATGCAACCCGCGCGGTAGATCCCGGCCCGTACACCGCGCGTGGTGTCTTTGTCGGTATCAAGACCGCTGTGCGGTTCGTGTTCGGCACTGATGATATCGAGGGTCGGACGGTGCTACTGCAGGGAGTAGGCGATGTGGGCGAGCCACTGGCTCGAATGCTACGGGACGCGGGAGCCGAGATCATGATCTGTGATCTCGACGAAGCGTTGGCACGGAGGGTTGCGACGGAGTTTGCCGGAGAAGCGGTTGAACCCCACCTGGCCTATGCGCTCACGTGTGATGTGTTTGCCCCGTGCGCGGTGGGAGGAACGCTCAATCGTGAGACGATTCCGCAGTTGCACTGCCGCATCGTGGCCGGTGCCGCAAACAACCAGCTGCGGCAACCGGAGGATGCCGGTCTGCTGCACGAGCGCGGGATTCTCTACGCTCCCGACTACGTGATCAATGCGGGTGGTGCGATCGCATTGCCCGCTCTCGATTCGGGCAACGTCACGGAGGAAGAGGTGCGGAATCGGATCACTCGAATCGAGACAACCCTAGACGAGATATTCCGCGAGGCGAGTGAGAACGACGAGTCACCGGTGTGGTCGGCCAAGAAGTTGGTGGAAAGGGTGTTGGCAGAAAAGAGTGCAGAATGAAGAGTGCAGAGTGCAGAATTCAGAGCGCATTCTGCAATCTGCATTCACATCTCCTTCCCCTTCTTCCCCTTCTTCCCCTCCTCCTTAGAACCCCGGCAGCAAATTGAACTGCAGGTACCATCCCTTGTCGGGCCGCTGGAACGGCTTGACCCAGTCAACGCCGAGAATCAAGTAATTGAACATATTGAAACGGAACGACACGCCAGTGCTCCAAACCGGTTTTCTGTCACCGCCCAGGAACCACGCGTCCTCGTTGTGGTCGGGGGTCTCCAACCGGTAGTCGTCGCTACCCCAAGCGATTCCACCATCCACGAAGAACGCCATCTCCAGCGGCAGGAAACCGAAGAATCCGTCACCCACTCCCAGGACCCCGAGCGGGGGAAATCTGAGTTCGAGGTTACCCACGATCATCTTGGAACCCAGTAACTGCTCGTAGACCTGGCAGAACCCGAATCCGCACTCGGTACTACTGAACGAGTTGATGTCGTAACCCCTTACCAAACCAGGAAATCCGATCGAGAGCGGCTGCAGTCTGAAATCCTCCGCATCCCTACCATACCGTCCGTAGCTCATCAGCCGACCGGCAATCGTGAACGGCCGTTTCGGCATGACGTACTTGCGGAAGTCGAACAGGCCAGTGACGAAGTTGAGCGATCCAAACGTGGGTGAAGCCTCGATGCGATAGCGCTGCCCCAGGATGGGGCTGGCGATGCCATAGAACGAGTTGTCGTACACCAGCGCCGCAGACGCTTCCGCTAGGTTGAGCGGATTAGGGGCTTCCAGGTCGAAGGTTTGACGGTCGATGATGGCGCCCGTGACGAGCGAGATCACGTCCTGCCGCACCTCCCAATCATAGGTGATGTTGCGCACTCCGGCTGAGAACTCCAGCCGCTGTACCGTACTTAGCGGATACGCTACCAAGCCACTCAGCTCCCGATAAATTTGCCGTCGCCTGATCAGCTGTTCTACAACCAGTGGTTCTCCTGTGTTGGCATCCTCCGCTCGTGCGGCGGTGAACCCTCCTGTCAGAAAGGAAGTCTGCTGCAGCGTCACACCCCAGTTCACCCGTCTATTCCTGTTGGAGTACGCAACGGCACCTGAGATGTCCTTGACCCCACCGTTGATCTGGAGCATGGTGGCCAGATTGTGACCGCCAAGCATATCGCTCCAGAACAGGGAAGCACCACCGCCGATGTAGGTTCCGTATCGGTCGACACCCACAACGAGAGACGGCTGCGCTATGTAGTCGAGACCGAGTCCAGGCTTGTAGTCTACCCTGGCAAAAGCAGTGTCGCGCGGCAGTCCGAAGAACGGGTTGTCGATGAGTGCCATCAACTCACTGCCGCGGCGGTCTACCGGCACCAATATCTCTGGCTCAACGTCTTCGAACGACGTGATCACCGGTCCGCCGGCCAGGGCTTCAGGATCATCGATTCTGTAGATATCGATTGCTGCTCCGCGGTGGACGCTCACTGTTATCTCACCTGTGACCGCCGCGACCGAGAGCGCAGGGCTCAGCGGAGAGATGCCGGCAACACCGGTGAACAGGTTGGTGACCTGATACACATTGCTGGAGGTCAGGTCCATACGATAGACATTCGAGATGCCGTTCTGATCGCTGATGAAGTAGAGGCTCCGACCATCCGGCGACCACTGCGGGTTGGTGTGCTTTCCCTCCGGGAACGCTCTCAGTTCTTGGATGGCGCCCGTACGCAGATCCATCAGAGCGAGAGTGTATTGTCCG
Organism: Gemmatimonadales bacterium; assembly: GCA_030597435.1. Classification (GTDB taxonomy): domain Bacteria; phylum Gemmatimonadota; class Gemmatimonadetes; order Gemmatimonadales; family GWC2-71-9. The sequence continues at coordinate 2,618 of JAUVRV010000418.1, forward strand.
TACATCAGGCTCGA
>JAUVRV010000083.1 GCA_030597435.1 Gemmatimonadales bacterium
CCGATATCACACACGCGGATCGGGGCAACCGCGTTCACAATTGTCTGAGGCTTCACGGCAGTTCCAGTACACCTTCCCAATAGCGCCACTTTCCGGCTCCCAGCCCCGTCGCCCAATCATCGGGTTCCAGGGTAAACGTGTTCCAGGGCGCAGCGAACAGTTCCTGGTCCTCGTAGTTGACTCCGACCAAGTGCATACCAGCCCACTTCACCGAATCGCCGTTAAGTCGCGCGTAGAAGTAGCTGGCGTCTGTGCTGAACGGCCCGTACGTCACCTTCCCCGATTCAAATGTGTAACGAGGCCGCTTGTTGGCAGCCATGATGTCGCGTAGAAGATCGGTCTTGGAAGCGACAAAGATCTCCTCGCCATTGATCTCCAGCACCACACCGATGCCAGCACGTGTTTCGGGTGGCTCCAGAACTCGGATCGCGCTGACTGGCGACGCACTCAAGTCGGCACGTGGGACCGGTACGAGCACCGTAACGAAGGTTTCCACGTGACCTGCGAGGTAGTGACTGGACAGCGTTTGGTAGACCGCCGTCTCGGGCTCGAGATTGCGATCAAGCGAGAACGTACCGTGACGACGGATGTCACCCTGAGGAAACTCTATGCGAAGCGCCTTGTTCTGAGGCATTGGATTACCGCGTATCTCGTCCACCGCAGTGACGAAGTGGCGGTCGCCCTCTGCTAACACCGTCGTACTATGCCACAGGGTAGCAAGCGTGTAGAAATCTGACTCGAGGAACTTCACGATGTCGAATACGACGTACACGTTTTCATGCTTCAGCCACGTGATAACGCGGTCGTGTTGCACACCATCGCGTGCATCCGTTAGTCGCGTCCGACTTACGTCGAAATCGTCGGCGGTCCAGAACTCGATCTTCTCTGTCCGTACCGATCGATAACCACCCGAGTTGCGCATGAACTCCCACAGAGACTGCCCCCGCGCACGCTTCCCCGTTCTCCAAACGAGTCGGTTGTGATAGTAGTCAGCCCGGAACTCACCGGATGGGCCCGAAGGCATTACCGGCCGATAGCCGGCGTCGTTGAGCAGCACCGACCCGCCACTCATCAGTAACACGATGGCGTTCTCGTCGGAGTGGCCATGGTGCATCTTCTCTTCTTCGACCGGGATCGTATGGCGGAGATACTCCCGTGCCATCAGAGCATACGGACCCTCGTCACGATAGTTGAGCAACAGGTAGTTCGAGTCGTCATCCCAGCCGTCGCGGAAGACGATCTTCTTGCCCACAAGGTCTTCCATGACCTCTTCGCTGACTGCAGGTGGAGCCTCAACTGCAGTGCGCTCATCAGACCAACGATATGCATCCATCAGGTTCATGCCGTTGCCAGTCCCTACCGTCTCGCCCATATCGGCGTGCATGGCCGTGAAGATGCGTCGCGCGGCCCAGCGGTAGTCGTCCCGGTCGTACTGAGTAGCAGCACGTTCCAAGAGGGCGACGTACCAGGCCCAGTTTGCATGCCATCTCGCATCACCGAAATCCGGAATCATGCCGGTCGGATCGATCAAGTGCGTGAAGTAGTCGAAGTAGTATTGTACCGTGGGGTGGTCGAATAGCGACTGATCTCCCAAGGCGTCAGCGTAGCGGACGAGTGAGATCAGCCACACAGGGTGGTAGATCTGGGCATCCTCCTCGTCCCACTTGTGCCAACTGTCGGCTGCGAGTATACGGGATTGCTTGTCCCACCGGGCAGCGTTGGGGTGGTCGGGCATGGCCTGCGCCGCGATGAGTAGTGCATACGCGCGCAGCATTGCCCGGTTCATCGGACCCCACTCCGGGAAGAAGGAGATATAGTCCGCGGCCTCTGCAATGCTGGTTAGGATCTGGTCTCTTTGTGACGCTGTAAGTGAGGGACTGTCCTTGACGAACATATACGCCTCGACGAAGAACGGCATCTCAAAGAAGTTGGTCAGCGCTGGGACTCCACTCGCATAGTCGGGCCGGGCAGCGTGCATCTCTTCAGGGAAGTACTCCTTGTACTCCTGTTGCCTGGCAAGCCATTCGATTGCCGTACGGGCATACTTCTCGTCACCAGTCAGACTGTACAGCGATCCTGCCAAGCGGGCGAAATACGCCGGTCCACCCGGGGGAGCATAGCCCCACTCGGGTCGTGGCTCCCATGTCTCTTTCCAGCGCTCAACCTGTGCCGGTATTGACTCGAGCCCCTCTTCATATGCTTGCTCGGCGAGAGAGAGGTATAAGTCGCGTTCTTGTGTAGCTGCACGACCGGGCGTGACGAGCAACGCAACGACGCAGGTTGCCAGAATGGCCGGTGCTGACAAATGATGATTTCTCGTTGTTCTGTCACCGAGTAGCATTGCAACTCCTATATAGAGATTCAAAATCTGGTTCTACAATAGCGTCCCCAACACCTCCACCAACCGATCTACTTCGGCCTCAGAATTGAACACATCCGTCGAGGCCCGTACCGCATTCAAGCCCGCCTCACCCACCGGCCGCAATCGCATGCTGTGCTCCCGTCGCAGCAGGTTGCACCAATCCCACGGATCGCCACCAGCTTCAGGCAACTTGAAGGCAAGTATGGCCGCGCTCGAACCCGGTTCGACTGGGGTAAGTATCTCAACTCCGCTCAATGGGGCAATGCCGGCGCGAAGTCTATTCGCAAGGTAAGCTTCACGTGCCGCCGCATTGCCGGTGCCAATCGTCGTCAAGAAGTCCATTGCCGCTGCAACACCAAACAACACCGGTGTACTCCGCGTACCATACTCCGAGGCCGACGCAGGCCGTAGACGATTGAAGGTTCCTGCAACGAGATCGAAGCCGGTATCCGAGTAGGCTCCCACATAGGAGGGTCGCCACCGGTCAAGCATCTCCTCGCGTACGTACATCAAGCCCGTGCCCTTGGGCGCTAGCAGCCACTTGTGCCCTGATGCGACGTAGAAGTCGCAGCCCAAGCTACGGAGGTCAACAGGGACTTGACCGACTGCCTGAGCACCATCAATCACACAGATCACTCCTCGCCGCCGACACAGATCTGCGATTTCGGGCACCGGCATCACCATGCCGGTCGTGCACGTAATGTGACTGACCATTACCACACGAGTGCGTGCGGTCAGTGAGTTGGCAACTCGCTCCAGTGTGTCGCCTCCGCCTGAGCCAGGATCAATCGTGCGGATTCTGATGCCGGTGTCCTCGCGTAATGCAAACCAGGGCAAGGCACCGCCGGGATGCTCATGCGTGGTCATCACGACTTCGTCACCCGAGGAGAACTGTAACCCACGAGCGACCATGTTCATGCCTTCTGTGGCGTTGCGCGTAAATGCCAGCGTGTCCTCCCCACAACCGAAGAACTCGCATGCCTGCGTCCGCACCGCAGCTCGCCGACCGTGGCCGGTTTCGCAGCGCAATTCGAGGCTACGCCACGCTTCATCGACTGCAGCGATCACCTGTCGCGGTGACGGGCCAAGTCCACCAGTATTGAAGTAGGCGTAACTGGGTTCGAGCAAGAACTGGTCTCTGACCACTTGCCACCGCTCCTGCTCGCTGCGAGCGGCCCTAAACGCCGCTGCGAAGTCGGCGCCTGTTGCAGTGTCACTCTCTTCGGAAGGAGTACACGCTGCGGGCCAGGCGGCTACTGCCGCTGCCCCCGTCAGAGCACCTCTCAGGAACTGTCTGCGGTCAGGCTCGGAGTGTTTCATTTGATCGTTCTTTCAGCATTAAATGTGTTTCGTCACTCAGATAGAAGTGCTGTCTCAGGCAATCCCTCATGACCCAACCGTCGCTAAGAACCACAGCAACATGAGTATCACACCGACACCAACCCAACTACCGCCAAACCCAATCACGTCGAGCCGTCCAGGTCGTAGAACCTCCCAGTTCGAGCCAGGCCAGATTTTCTTCGGCTCCGCTTCCTCGGGATGAACTGCTGCATGCTCCACAGCTGCCTCATCTGCTTCATTCGTCGGTTGCACCGGCGTGTGCAGCTTGCCATAGAACCGATCCAACCGGCCCTTCTCTACCGGTCGCGTAAGAGCACTGATGCCAAATAGCAATACGAACGGGAACAGCGCATCAAAGAAGAAGCGAGCGGCCACGAGCCGTGCCTTGGACCAACCTCTGAAGTCGATCCCGAACCAGCCCAGCACCCAAACCTCGGCTTCGAAGCGACCACTGCCGACCAGCGGAGAATCCGGGTCATCCGGATCGGAGCGCACGATGTTCTCGAAGTAGATGCCCGTCGCTTCGATCAGGTGCGGCTTCCGAATAGTCTCGCCGACCCGCTGTGCTCTCCCCAGGTCAACGTCTTCCTGCAACGCCCCGGTTACGACAGTGACCTCTCGGGGCGTCGTTTGCGTAATCAGTGCCGGATGACTGCGAATGAACTGAAACATGGGAAAAACATTGGGGATGATCGCATAAAGTGTGAAGCATATCACCACCTGCGCTATCACAGCTACCCTGGTGAGTCTCCTCCAGACGAATGCGAGCCAGATGGCCGCACCGAACACCGCGGGCAGCGAGATGAAGTACTTGAACAGGTGGAGGAGATTGTCGGCGTATACGGCGGTTGCGATACCACCCAACAGGATCGCAGCAATTACCACACGGCCTACGTTTATGTAATGACGTTCCGAACGATCCTGCTTCACCGGCTGGTAGAGATTCTTTATGAACAAGGCAGAGTTCGTCACCGATAGAGCGTCGAGTGACGACATGTTCGCGGCCAACACGCCGGCTAGCATCAGTCCTATAGCGCCGGGAAAGAGCAGCCGCTGAGTCATGACACCCCAGATCTGGTCGGGGTCGTCCAGTGTTCCACCATAGAGCGCAATGGCGATCAGCCCGGCCAGTGCCCAGAAAAGCATGATGAACCGCTTGAAGTACATTCCGCCCAACATCCCCACCCGTGCAGTCATTTCGTCACGGGCCGATCCCGCAGTGGACATCATCGGGGCCGCAGCGACGATAGACACCAGGTTCGCAATCACCATCGCCAATATTGTGTACCACGCATATTCGCTGGTCGCCGCCGAGCCAAATAGCTCGAACATGTAATCGGGTATACGCGCGTGTAGTCCTTCAAACCCTCCAATCTGATTCAAGCCGATCGGTATGAGCATGACAGAGAACGCGACGATCAGCACGCCTTGAATCGCATCGGTCAGCGCGGCAGCCGTGAAACCACCCAGCATGGTGTAGGCGGCAACGATTAGCGCGTATACGATGTAGAACAACAGGGGATTAGTGTAGGAAATGAGCCCACGCAGTTCACCACGCTTGGATCGATCGTTCAACTCCTCGTAGCGAACCTGCTCGGTTTCGCTCAAACCGGTAGCCAGCCGCTCCCGTAGAGCACGGTACTCTCGGAAGCCGGCAACACTTGCAGCTTCCTCCACGGTGTACTGACTCTCGGCCTTGGGCGTCAGTGCCATCATCGTCTTGCCGGCAACCATGTAACTGGCTCCGCCGCCGACGAGAGCCATCACCAGAGTGAAAACGGCAAATGCCCCGCCCAAGAACTTGCTGTTGAACCTCTCCGTGAAGAGATCGCCAGTCGTGACCAAGCGTGACCGGCGGAAGAGCATGGTTGTGAACCAATAGAATGGAGTGAGGAACAGTACCAGGAACTGTATCCACATACCGCCAAGGCCTTGGCGGTAGACTTCACGCGAGACACCGGCAGCCTGACTCGAGTCAGTCGAGTGTCCGAAATTGAGGAAGAACTGATAGAACTTGCCCAGCTTGCGCCCGGCCAGATAGAAGTCGGTGGTATCCTTTGTCCGGCGTCCCGCCCATCTGCCAAGCCACAGTATGGCGACCACATAGACAGCAATGATCGCGACATCCACAACGTGCAGCCCGAACAGGTGCACCCTAGTCAACCTCTCCAGCCAGGGCTGCGAAGAACGCGTGCACGTTCTCCGGCCGAGCCCCCGGGCCAAATTCGCACTGCGCGATGAAGCCACCGTCATGGTGAAACACCGACTTGAGCCGTTGTGCGGCAGCTGCTATCTCGACTGGGTCCGCGTTGGGCAGCAGATGCTGCCGGTCAAGCTCTCCCCAGAATGTGATCTGACCGCCAAAGCGCTTGCCTAGCTCCTCGACGTCCATGCAGAACACTTGGCTGTTGAGCGCGTCCAAGCCGATCTCTATCAGGTCCGGAATGAAGTCTGTTATGTACCCGTCGGAGTGCATGAAGGCGTGCTTTCCGTGCGCATGTGCGATAGCGATGTACTCGGCGTAGAGCGGCTTGAACAGCTCGCGCCAAAGATCAGGCGAGATCAGCACCGCATGCTGACTACCCCAGTCATCCATGAATGTCAATCCGTCCACATCCGTCTGGGCCCAAACGGTGAGTTCTTCAATGTAGAACGCGTGCAACCTTGCTAGAAAATCGCGCAGCGCCTGGGGCGGCCGGCCAAGGTCCAAGTAAAGTCGCTCGGTTCCACGGAGGAACTGAAGGCGCTCGAAGGGTCGAGGGCATGTGCCCGCCAGAACATACTGTTCGGTAGCACGACAGAAATCGGCGATTTGCGTCTTGTCGATTGTGAGTTTCTCACGGGGGAACCGCACGTGCTTCGTGCCTGCCCAATCGGTCACGAGAGGCTCTTTGACCTCACCGATGATCCCATCCTGTAGGTTGTGGAACGTGCAACCCCACGCGTCCACGAAGGTACCGATCGAATGGGCGTTACCCTGCCCCGGGACCGGTTCGCTGCAAAAGACGGGAACCGTAACGATGTCCGGCGGGAAATCACGTTCGATCTGAGCTGCTTCCTCTGGGTGATGCTGCTGCGCCCAGGGCAACAACCACAGCTGGCGCGGCAGGTAGGCAGGTTTGCGAAACTCGAGAGTCTGCTTGACGAGTTCCCGTGATGTTACGGCCGCGGGGGAGCGCTGAACGGCCACTGATCGGGCGGCCGTGGATCGGCTGGCAACGGAAGTGTTCGGCTGGGTGACGGACTTGGATGCTGCATGGTCAGGTTTGACAACGATCGCGGAGTCTGGAACCGACGTCGGCACTGTCTCATGTCCCTCAATCATTTGGCGCGCCACAGCGACGGCAGAGCTACCAGTCGGCGCGTACCCGTCTGCTCCGATCTCGGCGGCAGAGGCGTCAGTGAGCGGGGCACCGCCAACCAGTACGCTCACCTGATCACGTAGTCCCACACGCTCCAATTCCGTCACAACTGCCTGCATGACCGGCCTGCTCGTGGTGAGCAGGGCAGACATAGCGACAATATCTGCGGAGTGCTGCCGCACTGCTTGAGCGAAAACCTCAGGCGCCACATCGTAGCCCAGATCGTGGACCGCGAAGCCACCTCCCTCGAGCATGGCGGCCACGATGTTCTTGCCGATGTCGTGTAGGTCGCCCGCCACAGTCCCTATGACGACTCGGCCCACCGGTTGTATCTCGCGTTTGGCAAGTAATGGTGTCAACAGAAACAGCGCCTCGTGCATTGCACGCGCTGAAAGCAGCAGGTCGGGGAGAAAGAACTCACGCGACTCGAACCGGGAGCCCGCTACGTCCATCGCGGGAATCAGGTCGTCAGATAGAATTCTCTCTGGTGGCGTGCCGGCCGCCAACGCCGCTTCAGCTAGTTCTCGCGAACGCTCGGCTTGACCACGAAGAACTGACCCAGCAAGATCACTGAGACTATCTTCCTTCATCGCTTGATCCGCCCTGCCACGTTGCCCCCAGCAAGAGCTTCAACCTCGGCTGTCGAGGCTATATTGAAGTCACCCATCACCGTTTGTTTGAGACAAGATGCTGCCACCCCAAACTCCAGAGCTTCGCGGGTACTCTTGCCGGTGAGCAATCCATAGATGAGACCGGCCGAAAACGCGTCGCCACCTCCAACCCGGTCGACCAGTTGGATTCGGTACGATCGACTATGGAGGAACTCTTCACCATCCCAGAGACAGGCCGACCATGTGTTCTCGGAAGCAGAGTGACTCTCACGCAGGGTGATCGCGGCCAGTTGTAGGTCGAAGCGGTCCACCAATTGCCTCGCTACGTCTTCGTAAGCGGCAAGATCCAGTTCGCCTCGTTCCAGGTCCGTCTCTCCAGTAGAGATGCCAAAGACGTCGGCGGCATCGGCCTCATTGGCCACAACCACGTCCACGTACTCCATGAGATCAGTCATGATCTGACGGGCACGATCTCGCGACCAGAGTTTGGAGCGATAGTTGAGATCCACACTGATAGTCAAGCCCATGCGTTTTGCTACCCGTACTGCCTCCGCGGTAGCCGCTGCAGTCCCTTCACTCAAAGCTGGCGTGATACCGGTCCAATGGAACCAAGCGGCGCCGGCAAACACCGACTCCCAATCGATGACGCCCTCCTCTAAGCTAGTGATCGCAGCGTTCGCACGCTCGTAGATGACCCTGGAAGAACGTTGCGACGCACCGTGCTCCAGGTAATAGATGCCAATTCGATCACCGTGTCGCAGCACATGGGACGTATCTACAGCTAGTGAACGCAGACTGTCCACAGCCGCTTGTCCCAAATCGTTGTCAGGGAGGACAGACACGTAGCGCGACATCACGTCCCACTGTGCGAGAGACGCTGCAACGTTGGCTTCGGCGCCACCGTAGGTTGCATCGAAGCTCGTGGTCTTACGGAAGCGCCGACCGGCTGGAGGTGAGAGTCGTAGCATAATCTCACCGAACGTGACAACGGCGCCTTTGCCGGCAGTGGACTCCGCGTTGTCATCGGCCTGCCGACTGATCGCTTTTGGCCTATCGCTGCCACTCTGAGCACCAGCCATCGCGTCGAACCATCGCTGCGCCTCAGCGCGCATGCGATTCGGATCGCTCAGCTGCCCAATGACCGCGGAGCCACAGAAGATACCGTTCGGGTCCTGCCGTGAGAGGCGGGCTACATTCTCCAGAGTCACGCCACCGGTGGAAACGATTCGCAC
>JAUVRV010000375.1 GCA_030597435.1 Gemmatimonadales bacterium
CGAACTGCTCGAGATATCGCAGCCACTCACCGACGACGAGCTGATCTATCTCGATCTCCAAGGCAACAACAACCAGCAGCTGGATCTGGGCGATTTCGTCGAGTGGATGAGGACCACTGGTGGTGTGACGACCGCAGAGGAAATAGCCGAGGTTCTGCGCACGGCTGCTGCAAGAGCTGAGAAGGGTGGGGGAGACCGTGAATAGGCTGTTCCCGGGGATTCTGCTATTACTGGTTCTGGCACAGCTATCCTGCGGTGATTCAGGCCCGGTGGCGGGCGATGTGGCGCTGTCTTACGTGTCGCCTGGCGGCGACGACCAGGCAGTCCGGCTCACCGTCACCGCGAGCGCGCCGCTCACACTGGATGATCTCAGGGCCACGTGCTCCGGGTGCCAGGCGTTCGTGCGTAAGGCGAGCGACACCGAGATCAGAGCGATACTGTACGGTCCATTACCGAGCGGGAATGTCGCACTGGTTTCGGTCTCGGATATTGGCGTGTTGAGCGGTTACTCGGTGTCCCTGCACGAAGTCGCCGATGGGAACCTGACCCTGCCCGCACCTGCCACGCGAACCTTGTCGATCACCTCGGCCCGCTAGCAATCAACGCTTCACGAGAAACCAACTCCGGTTGGTGCCCTTGCTGAGGGTGTCGGGTCCCACGATCAGTGTAGTGGCTCGAATCGTATCCGCTATCAGCCGTCCCTGCACAACGATCCCCAACATCGCCGGATCCCGTTGATCCACTCTGAATTCAACGGAGTCGTCATCGGCCATTGATCCGACAAACGGCTTGAACGCCGCCAAATCACCCCCCACGTTGCCCGAGAAGTAATGAGAAAGTCTGCCGAAATAGGTAGGTCCGTCGACCGAGTCGACCGTGAAGCGCATCTGCAATCTGGGCATCGGCATTGGAGGATCGCTTGCCAGATGCCAGTCTCCTACTAGTGCCGCCGCGGACGGCACCTCGGTCGTCGCAGCCTCGGCGTGCTCGAGATCGCCGGAGGCGGAGTTACCCCGGGCGCAGGCTAGCGGCGTAGTGACGCACAGCAGGGCTGTCAGTAGTCGGGTCGGTTTCATGGCTTCCTCTCGATACCGTGACTCGGCGGACGGAGATGGAGACAGAATCAAACATCGCAAATAGTCAATCGTCAATCGCAAATCTCCTTCCCCTCTGTCCTTCCTGTGCCCTCTGCCCCTCCTCCCAGCTAGATTCCTAGCCAACTCAAAACGTCGGAGCTAGTCCCATGTCCAGGACGAGATCAGTGATTGCGGCCCTGTCACTAGTGGCCATTTCACTCCTACCCAATATCGCAAGCGCACAGGACTTCGAACTCACGGTCAAGAACATCATGCGTGGCCCAGAGCACATCGGCGAACGGCCGGTTGCGCTGAGAGGAGGCGGTTTCAGGGGAGGTGGTGGATTCAGTTGGACTCCAGACAGCCGCTATGTCTACTTCCGCTGGAAACAACCAGGGGTAGATACGGCTCGTGTGATCTATCGTGTGAGTCCACGTGATGGTGAGCCGGAGCGGTTCGAGGACGCCGATGCAGACACGATCATCGCCGGTCCGGCCGCGTGGTCGCCCGACCGCAGGCAGGCGATCTTCACGCTCGATGGCGACCTCATACTCTGGTCCAGAGATAAAACGCGTCATCTGACTAGTGGTGCCGGGTTCGAGTCGAGCCCGGTTTGGTCGGCGGATGGCGCGACCGTGTACTTCCAGAGGGACGGCAACGTCTTTGCCCTCGATCTCGAGACTGCCGGATTCAAGCAGGTCACCGATATCCGCCGAGGTGACGCACCGCAACAACGGGCAGAGGCAAAATCCGATCAGCGCCAGTTCCTGGCCGATCAAGAGGAGCGGTTGTTCGAGTTCATTCGGGACGGTCAGTACGAAGACCAGCCCTGGGGACGTCGTCCTTCAGAGCCTGACTCGACCAAACCCAAGCCATTCTACCCCGGTCAGAATAAGTCGGTAGGAGGGCGGCAGATCACACCCGACGGTCGCTTTGTGCTACTGACGATCTCCGAACAGGCGCGTGAGACTCGCAGGCTGGAGATGCCGGTGTGGGTCACCGACGAGGGGTACGTAAAGACATACACCGGGCGCACCAAGGTCGGTGACGAACAGGGTACATCGCGGGCTGCGATTCTGGAAGTCGCGACTGGAGAAGTGACGTTCGTAGGTGACAGCATAGGAGAAGGCGACCGCGACATCCGTAGTGTCGCAGTGTCAGCCAACTCCCGCTACGCATTGATTCGGATCGACACGCACGACAACGAAGATCGATGGTACGCGGTAGTAGATCTTCCCAGCATGGAGACCAGGATCGTTGACCATCTGCACGACGAGGCGTGGGTTGGCGGTCCGATCTCATTCCTCGCGGGATTCATGCCCGATGGAGAAACCGTCTACTTCGGTTCGGAGAGAACCGGTTGGGCTCATGTCTACACTGTTCCCGCAATGGGCGGAGAAGCCACGGCATTGACGTCCGGTGAGTGGGAAGTGCTCGCAGCCAGGCTCTCGCTGGACGGCGAGACGTGGTACATCACGGCGAATAGAGAGGGCTTTGCCGAGGTTCACTTCTATACGATGCCGGCAGACGGTGGTGAGATGACACAAGTCACCTCGGCCCAGGGCCGTCAGGATGCCAACGTATCGCCCGACGGCAGGTGGCTCAGCATGTCGGCGTCCACCGCCAATCGTCCTCCGGAGATGTTCGTCCAGGAGAACCGGGCCGGTCGGGAGCCGCGTCAGGTCACGGAGAGTACGACCGAGGAGTGGCGCAACGGCCCCTGGATCAAGCCCGAGATCGTGATGGTACGCGCGCGTGACGGTGTCGAGGTCCCTGCCAGGCTCTACCGTCCAACGGCAGAAGTCACACCCGAGGGTGAGCGGCCGGCTGTGATATTCGTGCACGGTGCCGGTTACCTGCAGAACGTGCACAACTGGTGGTCCAACTACTACCGCGAGTACATGTTCCACCATCTGCTGGCTGCGAAAGGCTACACCGTGCTGGACATGGATTATCGCGGCAGTGCGGGGCATGGCCGCGATTGGCGCACGGCCATCTATCGTCACATGGGTGGCCCCGATCTCACCGATCAGGTTGACGGCGCCAAGTGGTTGGTCGACAACATGGGCGTCGATTCCACGCGGATCGGCGTCTACGGTGGAAGCTACGGTGGGTTTATCACTCTCATGGGTATGTTCACAACCCCCGGCATTTTCAAGGCGGGTGCGGCACTCCGGCCTGTGACTGACTGGGCCCACTACAATCACGGCTACACATCCAACATCCTGAACGAGCCCCAGGTGGACTCGCTGGCGTATCAGCGCTCTTCCCCGATCTACTTCGCGGAAGGTCTCGAGGGGCACCTACTCATCTGCCATGGAATGCTGGACGACAACGTGTTGTTCTACGATACCGTTCGTCTGGCCGAGCGACTCATCGAGTTGGGCAAGGAGAACTGGGTGGTGGCCATGTATCCCGTCGAGCGCCATAGCTTCCAGCAG
>JAUVRV010000384.1 GCA_030597435.1 Gemmatimonadales bacterium
CCCCCGGGGCGACGCTGGCGTTCCGAATGGCATCGCGCAGCTTGTCCTCGTCGGGCCGTTTCGTGTAGTCGTTGCGGTGATGGGGCAGGACCCTGTGGAGGATCGAACTCACGATGAACACGACCACCGCAGACAATACTATCGGAAGCCACAGCGCTGTCAGGCTAACCATCTCTACCTCCTTCGAGTGTCTCCAATAAACAGATGTCCCCGGGCGATGGGGACCCAAGCCACAAGGCCAAACAAGGTGTACTCCCGGGCGCGACTCCGCTAGTGGCTACCTACTGCTCCTTCGAGCGGTCCCACACTGCAGCCACTGCCTCGGTTGGCCGGTGCGCGGGTCGATCGGGAGAATCGCTCGATCGCGTGGCACTTGGTTTGGATCCTCTGAGGCTCCATAGGCCAGCATGGCGGCCAACGTCGCATTTTCCTTCAGGTCATCAAAGACGATCTTGTCATAGGTATCGCGGTTCGTATGCCAAGTGTACTGCCGGTACTCGTCGTAGGGTGACTGCAGGCGGAAGGCCGGCACACCGTGACACAGGAACGCGACGTGATCGCTGCCACGGTTGTTTTGAGCACCGGGGAATTCCAGCGTGATATGGTCGCTGATCTCACTGGGTACAGCCGCGATCCAACGACCGATGTGCTGGCCGGAGTACAGGAGACCCTGTCCTTCGATCCTCTCGACGGCCCACGTACCATTGTCCTGATTGAATACCACCTGAATGTTTTCCAGGATGTCGGCGTGGTCCTCGGTGAAGGAGCGTGAGCCGGTCAAACCCACCTCCTCCGGGCCCCAGTGCCCTACCAGGATCGTGCGCTTGGGGTTGGGATACGTTTCCTTCAAGATGCGCATCGCTTCGAGCATCATGATGGTGCCGGTGCCGTTGTCGGTAGCGCCGGTGGCGGCGTGCCACGAGTCGAGGTGAGCCGAGAGAATGACATATTCGTCCGGCAACTCGGTCCCGGTCAACTCGGCGATCACGTTGTACTGTCGCATGTCATCCAAGATTTCCGCGTCGGCGTCGACTCTGATCCTGGGCGACTGACCGCGTTGGGCCATGCGGTATAGCAGACCATAGTCCTCACACGACAGGTCGAATGACGGCATCTCACGTGTCCAGGCGGAGAACACCTTGTTTGTACCCCAGCCACGAGACCAGTTGGAGGTGATGATGCCCAAAGCCCCCGACTCGCTCAGGATCTCCCTCAGTCTGCCTGTCCCGCCGAGTGCTCTCGTTGCCGCGCGACACGCCGCAAAGGCCTCCGTGCGCTGCTCCTGAATACGTTGGACCGTCTCAGGTCTGGCGTTCTGCTCCATCTCGTAGGGTGCCCTGCAGGTTTGCTCTGGGATCGTCTCCAGCACCCACTTGCCTCTGAGCTGTGGGAGCCAACTGTCGGGCGATCCCGATCCTGCCAATTCCGCGAGTGCTACTACATCGCCGTCGATCGGTCCGCCGGTCCCCGGGCTCCAAGCCAGCAACTCGGCCTCGAGGGTCTGAACTCGGGGCGAGATCAGGTCCACGTGAAGGTAGCCCTGACGCCAGCCTTGCCAGGTACCATACTCCTCCTTGCGAACCGTCACGCCCCAGCTCTGGTACAGGCCGACCAGCCAATCTTGGGAGGCGGCCAATTCGGTGGATCCGGCGAGACGGGGGCCGATCGAGTCCATCAGGACCTGGGCCAGCTCCTCGGTTTGGGAGTTCTCCATCCCGACTTCCCACATCCGATGGATCACCGGGTCGTCAGTGCGGTGGGTCTGGGCTGTGGATGCAGTGGGCACCGCGGCAGATACGGTTGCAGCCACAGCGGCCAGCATCAGTATGTCTTCTAGCTTGGAACGCAGCATCGTTTCTCCTGGCTGTATGATCACCCCGGCAATTTAGGCCATCGGGCTTTGCTTCGGTTGTTTGGACGGCGATCAACAACCATACTATTAGAATTGGATCCTCGAGGAGACAGGGTCACAACGTTGGAACCACGCGTTTGGATCTGCTGATGCCGGTGGAGCTAGCCATCGACCGGTTCACACAGAGATGCCAGGAGAAACCGCATGCCGCCAAAGATCCGTGAGTACGAATCCGATGCCATCATCGTACGGTTCGACCTCAAGCGCTGCATTCACTCGGAGGAATGCATCAAGGGGTTGCCGGGTGTTTTTGAACGTGACCGGAAGCCGTGGGTCGATCCTTCTCAGGGTGACGCCGACGGGATTGCTGCCGTGATTGAGCAGTGTCCCACCGGTGCGCTGACCTACAGTCGCAAGGACGGAGGGGCCGAGGAGTCCGCGCCCGAGCGCAACTACGCAACGGTCGCGGCAGACGGGCCGCTCTATGCGCGCGGAGATATCGAGCTATACACGTCTGACGGTGTAGAGAAGCATACGAGAATCGCACTGTGTCGCTGTGGCGCGGCGCACAACAAACCTCATTGCGATAACAGCCACAAGGACATCGACTTCAAGCACGACGGTGCCTTCACCAGGCAACCGGCCACGGCGGAACTCGGCGGCCCGATCGAGATCCATCTGCGAGAAAACGGTCCAATCCTGTTCATTGGGAACCTGCAACTGGAGAGTAGTGACGGTTCACACAGCATGCTGTGTAGCGGCCAAACCTGGTTCTGCCGCTGCGGTCATGCGGAGAACAAACCGTTTTGCGATGGTGCGCATAAGCAGGTGGAGTTCGAGGCCTCGGGTGAGGCTCCGGAGTCCAGGCAGGTCTGATGTAGGAGAAGATTGAGGAGGGGAAGGAGGGGAAGGAGGGGAAGAAGATACGAGCCCCGCAGCTCTAGTAGAACTGCGGGGCTTCCCATGATAGATCCGCGCTAATCCGCTACCGTCAGCGGACATCAGCGGTTCTAGTCCTGCAAGGCCTCGTGTACCTTGCCAACCATCTTGGCGCCGGGATTGACCAGAGTCTTGTCGCCGTCGTCCTTCCACTTTGACGGGCAAGCCTCGGTGGCTTTACGAGCCATGTACATGTTGGCCTTGAACTTGCGCATCAGTTCATCGATGTTGCGTCCCAGGTTGTAGAAATTGACCTCACTGTTGAGCAACACTCCATCGGGATTGATGACGAAGGCGCCACGTAGCGCGAGTCCGGTGGCGTCGTCGTAGACACCGAACATCCGCGACACGTTACCAGTGGGGTCTGAGCCCATCTTGTACTTCACATTCGCAAGCTCGCCCTCATCGCGCTGCCAGGCGAGGTGAACGAACTTGGTGTCGGTACTCACCGTGATGAGCTCCGCGCCCATCTTGGCGAACCGGTCTTGCTGCTCTGCCAGAGCAGCGAATTCCGTAGCTCAGACGAAGGTGAAGTCGGCCGGGTAAAAGAACAGAATCGTCCATTTACCGGCCTTCTTCAGTTCCTCCAATGAGGTCTC
>JAUVRV010000038.1 GCA_030597435.1 Gemmatimonadales bacterium
CGACCGATCTCGCCACTGCCGCACGAATCGCGGGCACGGACGCTGGCACGGCTGTAGCTGTGGCCCGGTTGGTCACGCTGCGAGGTATGGGGACCGAGCACGCCCGTGTTCTACTTTCCCTGGAAGTGAGCAGCGTGTGTGAGTTGGCACGGCAGGATCCGGACATCCTCCACAACGAGGTGCGGCATCGTATTGCTGGGGCCCGCCCCACCGCCGCCGAGGTGCGGGTTTGGATTCGAGCGGCAAGACGGCATTGCCCGCCGTAGTTACCTTACTGTCAATGCTGAGCACAATTCTGAAAGTCACCGTGGTGCTGGCCGCAATTGCCGCGCTGATCTACGTCACCATGGCCGTCCTGGCATGGCGCTATCAGGACAGAATGGCGTTTCCGGCGCCGCGCAGCCCGTTGCCGAATCCGGAAACCCTGGGAATACCCGACGGCAAGCGGATCGCGCTAGTCACCAGTGACGGAGTCGCCCTGCAAGGCTGGTACCTCTCTCCCGACCCAGCGCCCGAGTCCGGATCCAAGGCACCGGGACTCATCTGGTTCTATGGCAACATGGAGACGATCGAGGGTATCGCACCGGTGCTGCGCCGGTTCCGCCCGGCTGGCACCGGCCTGCTGGTGCTGGACTATCGGGGATATGGTGCGAGCGCCGGTGAGCCCACTGAAGACGGTGTGTACCGCGACGCAGAAGCTGCGTGGGACTACATGGCCGGCCTACCGGAGATCGACTCGACCAGAATTGGCGTTTACGGTCGTTCGATCGGCAGCGCGGTCGCACTCTACCTTGCCACCGAACGACCCGTGCGAGTTGTTATTCTCGACTCTCCGTTCTCCAGCGGTCGCGAGATGGCCGAGCATCACTATTCATTCCTGCCAGTATCATTGATTCGGCTATCGCTCGACAACCTGAGCCGGGCGCAACAGCTTACTGTTCCCTTGCTGATCTTCCATGGAACTGAGGATCGTATAGCACCAATAGAAATGGGCCGTGAAGTTGCACGTGCCGGTCGCGCCGATTCGATCATAGAGCTGATCGGAGCAGGACACAACGACACGTACGCGGTTGGAGGTGACATGTACGTGCAACAGTTCCTCCAGTTCCTCGCGAGGTACTTGCAGTAGCGGTCGGCACTCAAACCATTCACCGTTCCGAAGCCCGCTGCCCCCCCGGCATTGTGGAGCCAATCCGGTCACCACTGGGCGTTCCCGTAGACAGGAGGACGTCGCAAAGCTCGACCGAGGCACTGGACGGGCCCAATTCCACCGTACATACTTGCGATGGATAGATTGAAATGCCTTCTATGAATGCGCCACGTTTTCGTGGTGGGCCGCTTGCGTGGTGAGCGGTGCCGTATTACGTTGTAGTACATGAAGAGCGCTGCCGTAACCATCCGCCTTGACGCCAAGCTCCAACGCGAGCTTGATCAGCTGTGCCGGCAGCTCGGGCGCAGCCGGAGTGAAGTCGTGCGCGACGCCGTCCGGCGGCAAATTGCCCTGCTGCGCTTCGAGCGGTCGCGGCGGAGCCTGCTGCCGTTGGCGGAGGCCCAGGGCATCCTCACTGATGAGGACGTGTTCCGCATCGTGTCGTGAGGATCTTCCTGGACACCAACGTCCTCGTGAGTGCCTACACGGCCCGCGGAATCAGTGCCGATCTCTTTCGCTTCATTCTTGCCCACCACGAGTTGGTGACTGGCGAGGTCAATCTCACCGAACTGCGTCGCGTGCTGCGGGACCGGTTTCGGGCATCGAAGAAGCTGCTGGACGCCGTGGAAGCGGAGCTTCGTGCCGCCACCGTGGTTCCCAAGCCGGCCGCACCCTCTGCCATCCCGGTTCGGGATCCGGACGATCAATGGGTGCTGGCGTCTGCGATCGCTGCGGAGGCCGACATGCTGGTGACTGGCGACCGAGACCTCTTGGTAGTGGCCGAGCAGGCCCCGCTCCCGATCGTCGATCCCCGTGGATGTTGGGAGTGCCTCCGAGGTGACCGGCCCTGAGCCGTGCCGCATAACACGCGTTAGGAGCTGCCAAGCACGGGCGTTTGAAAGGAAGGCGTTGATATGAGTGCCTGGGCAGCTCATCGTTACGTTCAAGGAGCGGCTCGCCCGGCGGGCGGGTTGCTTGCAGCTCAAACGCCTAACGCTTCATGAAGGTCGGGCCATTCACGAGTTGCGTGCTGATGGTGCAGTACTGCGCTCGTTCCATCAGATCCCAGACGTAATGGACCCTTCGATCAGCGAGATGTGGCAACCAGATCTTCGTGAGGGCGCAACGTTCGGGCACCTGGAGTGCATAGCTGAGGCCCAAACACTGGTGTTTCTCATTCACCGTTCCGAAGCCCGCTGCCCCCCGGCATTGTGGAGCCAATCCCGTCACCACTGGGCATTCCCGTAGACAGGAGGACGTCGCAAAGCTCGACCGAGACACTGGACGGGCCCAATTCCACCGTACATACTTGCGATGGATGGATTGAAATGCCTACGCAGTACGCAGTACGCGGTTGGAGGTGACATGTACGTGCAACAGTTCCTCCCGTTCCTCGCGAGGGACCTGCAGTAGCGGGCGGCACTCAAACTATGGCCCGTTGGCCCCCAAACTGAGTCAGGCACATGCGCGCAACAACACTGATCTCGCTGCTCTCGTTTGTCTATCCTCTTGGCCTCATCGCCCAGGCGACCTATCCGACCAAATTTTCGGCGCAGCTTGCGGAGTTGCCCGTTGTGAGAGATGCGTTGGCTTATGTCGACGACAACTTCGAGAGCCAGGTGAGCGAGTGGATACGCATTACCCGGATACCTGCTCCATCGGGGCACGAAGGCGAGCGTGCCGCATACATCCGTGCCCAGATGGAACAACTCGGTCTGGAAGTGACCATTGACTCGATCGGCAACGTCATCGGCCGGCGGCGGGGAGTTGGTGGAGGAGAGACGCTGGTTTTCGCCGCCCACATGGATACCGTGCACCCGCTGGGAACCGACCTAACCGTAAATCGTGAGGCAGGCAGGCTCCACGCGCCCGGTGTGTACGACAACAGCGCCTCCGTGGCCAACATGCTCGCCGCCGCCCGCGCTATTCAGTCAGCAGGCATGGTTACGAGAGGAGATGTGATCTTCATCGGTACCGTGCGGGAAGAGGTCGGGTTGGACGGCATGTCGCACTGGCTCGATCACAATCCCAACGTGCCCGACATGCTGGTGGCGCGGGATGGAGGCCTGGGTCCGATCTCATATGGAGCGCTCGGCATCTACTGGTCCAGCATGGAGTTCGCCGCAGAGGGCTCACATACACTCAGTTCTCGCGGCAAGCCGCATCCTGCGCGTGCGGCTTCACGCTGCATTCTCGGGATCTACGACATTCCGCTCCCGTCGCGCAACGCACCGGTGGGGGCAGTTTACAATGTCGGAATGCTGCGAGGTGGCAACGTTGTGAACGCCATCCCCCAGGAGGTGTCGTTTACGGTCGACCTCCGGACTGTCGATCCTGTGTTGCTCGCGGGACTCGACTCGGCAATCGTTGCCACATGTGAGACGGCGGCACAGGAGGAGGGCGTCGAGTTTCACCGTGAGTGGATCTCGCAGAGTGAGGCGGGCGGCACCCCGGATCAACTGGCCGACCGACGGGAGCACCCATTGGTCCAGACGGCCGTCGACGTCCTGGAGTACCTGGGCTATGATTTCGGGCGGCGTCCATCAGCGGTAGCGACGGGATCGACGGATGCAAACACCGCTGTAATCCGAGGAATCCCCGCAATCTCCACGGGTCGATCGAGAGGTGGTAACCAGCACACGGTTACCGAATGGGCAGACATCGAGACCGCTCGCATCGGAACCAAGCAGATCATCCTGCTGACCGCGGCGCTGGCCGAAGTCGTGGGTGGTACCTAGCTAGAGCACCTCCGCCGGTTCGCCCATCGCACCTTCCGTAGGAATCCTGGATGCCAACAACACAACGAGCGCGACCACCGCGGATGCGATATAGAACGGCACGTGCACGCCCAATCCTTGGAAGGCGGCGGTTGCCCAAATCGGACCGATCACCCGCGCCATGCCACCAAAGGCCTGCTGAACTCCCATGGCCTGGCCCATCTCATGCCTGGGTACACGGTGTGTTACCAAGGCCGACACCGTGGGGAACAACAGAGCGGTGCCGATTGGGATCAGGCACATGATCACGGCAAAACCTAGGGGCGAAGTAGCGCGGGGAATCAGGAAGATCCCCAATGCAAGTGAAGTCGCACCCAGGCGCATCACCCTGGTCTCACCGAAGCGATCGACGAGCCTGCCAAGGACCAACGCGCGCATTACGACGCCCAAACCACCGACCAGCACGAAGAACAGTCCGATGGTCTGAGCGGTGACTCCAAACTCGCTCTCCAGGTACAACGCCATAATCGCCGTCGTGGACATGAAGCCGAGCATTCCGACGGCGTAGATCCAAATCAGCCTACAGACTTGCCGCCGTGGTGCGCTGAGCACCTCCCACATGGCCTCCTTGATTGACCGCGTCGGTCCACTCGCACGGGCATCTCCGCCATCCCCAACTTGTTGATCGTGTTGCCTCGGTTCCGGTAACCACCGGGCGGCGAATACTACGTTGATGAGACAGAGTGCCGCTGCTATCAGTCCCGGTGCTGCCGGCCCCAGGCTGTAGGCGAGGGATCCGATTGCCGGGCCGACCATGACGCCCGCACTCGTGGCCGAGGTCAGCCAACCGAGGGCCCTTGCGCGATCCTTGGGTGCGGAAGCATCACCTACATACGCCTGCAGCACACCCGTGGTCCCACCACCCACACCTTGGATCAGTCGTGACAGGAACAACATCCAAATGGAAGTCGCGAACCCGAATACGGTAAACGACACCGCTCCTGCCAGCAGGCCGGCAATAATGGCGGGCCGCCGGCCATACTTGTCCGAGACACGGCCCCATAGCGGTGCCGATGCCAGTTGAGCGATCGAGAACACCGCGATCATCCAACCTATGACCCATTCCGGAGCCTGGAACCGCAGGGCATAGAACGGCAGCAACGGAAAGACCATTGCGAAGCCGATCATGTCCACGAACGCCGTCGCCATCAGGATAGAGATGCGCTTCATCGTCTCGTCCCTACCACCATCGCGGCCGCAGAAATCAGCATCAACACGACCCCATACGCGGCAGCCACACCGATGTCGAATTCTCGCAGGGCGGATAGGATCTCAATCGAGACAGGTCTTGTGTCGAAGGTGTACAGCACTACGGAAGTAACGAAATCGCCTAATGCAGTAGCAAAGGCCAAAGCACCACCAGCTAGCAGAGCGGGCCGCAACAGAGGCATCGTGACCCGCACCACTGTGCGCCACCGACTCGCTCCCAGTGACGCCGCAGCCTCGTCGAGCGACGGGTCGAGTTGCCTGAAGCCCGCCAGCACCGAACCGGAAACGATCGGGATGTTGCGGATCATGTACGCCAGCGGAAGTATTGCGAGAGTTCCGACGAGCACCCAGCGTCCGACCCAGGGAGCATTGACACTGAACGTGGTTGCCAGAGCGATCGCCAACACCGTTCCAGGAACCGCCCAAGGAAGCGTGGTCAGTGTTTCGATGGGCTTGCGCAGCACCACCTGTTTTTGCACGATCAGTCGACCGGCCCACAGCGCTATGGTTAGAGCGGCGACGGTCGCGACAGCCGCCATCCAGACGGAATTCACGAGTGGCCGCAGCCGTTCTGGTTCGGCGGCGAGTGCTTGGTAGTTACCAAAGGTGTAGTCCGGCGGAAAGATCTGCGTTGTCCATGTGCCCACGGGGACGAAAGAGACGAGCAGCAGAGTCGCGTGAGGCAGCAACAAGATCACCGCAAACATCCAACCCACCGCAGCCGCACCCCAGCGCGCCAGCGGCTGTACCAAAGAGCGGGCCGTGGGCGGCGTTCCCTTCCCCACTGCAGCGACCGAACGCGTGCCCTGAGAGCGCCGGAAAAGGACCAGGCCAACAAATGCGATGGCAGCCAGAGCCGCAGTCTCCACCACGGATGCGTGAATATCGCCGTTTAGCTTGCTGGTGACAATCTGCGTCGTCATGACACGGAAACCGCCTCCGAAGATGTATGGAGCACTGAACGATCCCAGTGCGGTCATGAACGTCAGCAGAGCAGCCGCGCCAATCTGAGGTCGCAACAACGGGAGCGTCACTTTGAGTAGGGTGCTACGACCACTGTGTCCCAGAGAGTGCGCTGCCTCGATCATGGAACTGTCTACTTTGGCAAGGCCGGCACGCGTGAAGAGGTAGAAGTAGACGTACATCGAGTACGCGTGCACCAGGAGGATTGCACCCCAACCCCGCAGTCTCCAAGGTGCTTGCTGTGTTCCCAGGAGTGCACCAACCGCTCGGCCGACGAACCCTGTTTCCCCGTAGAGAAACATGAAGGCGATAACACCCACGAGAGGCGGCAGCACTGCCGGTAGGGCAACGAGCGCCCCGAGAATGCGCCTACCGGGAAACTCGAGCCGCTCGAATACGAAAGCCAGCGGGATGCCGATGGTACCCGCTAGAACGACACTGGCGATAGAGATCCAAATACTATTCCAGAGAGCACCCCATTCATGACTGTCTGTGAGAAACGCAGTCAGGTATTGGGTCGTCCATCCAGCATCACCTCTTGCACTGTCGACCATGACCAGCGCAATTGGATAGACGACAATCCAGGTCAGGATTAGGGCGAGAAGCCATCCTGTTGGGCGGCCTTTGCTCAACTGCCCTCCGGGTAGACGCGAGTGGCCGTTGCCGTCACGTGAACCTGGTCACCCATCTGCGCAGCCGTCACCGGAGCCTCGACCTCGAGTGTCGCCCCGTTTGCCTCCACCAAGAAGAACGCGCGCGCACCGGTATAACGCCGCTCCACGACAGTCCCGACCACGCCGACACCATCAGTGAACCGGAATGCCTCGGGTCGAACTATTACAGATACCGCCGCACCTGCACTGACCTCCCCATGGGTCTCGGACGGCCATTCGATCCCTGCGCCAACTCGCACGCGGTCGCTCGAAACGAATGTACCCGACAAGACACTGGCTCGCCCAACGAACGTTGCCACGAATCTGGTTTCCGGATGCTCGTACAGCTCACGGGCGGTGCCAACTTGTTCCAAAGCTCCGTTGTTTATCACTGCGACGCGGTCGCCGAGTGCAAACGCCTCCTCTTGCTCGTGGGTGACGAACACCGTGGTAACATGGGTCTGAGACAATGCCTGTCTCAGCTCTCTGCGCGTGCGCTCACGTAGTCCTGGATCCAGATTGGACAGTGGCTCGTCCAACAGCAACACCCTCGGCTCTGGCGCGAGCGCGCGGGCCACTGCTACCCGCTGCTGTTGCCCCCCGGAGAGCGCAGTCACTTCTCGCTGGGCAAATCCCTCCAAGTCGACCATGGCCAGCACTTCACCAACCCGCTGCTTCTGCTGCTCCGCACTGCGCTCACTGAGCCCGAACGCGATGTTCTCTCCCACCGTCAGATGAGGAAACAGCGCGTAATGCTGAAACACCATGCCGAACCGCCGCTGGGCCGGTGACATCTTGGTCACATCTCTGCCGTCGACCAGGATCTCACCGCTGTCTGGTCTCTCGAAGCCCGCGAGCAGTCGCAAGGTGGTCGTCTTGCCACTTCCGCTCGGACCCAAGAGGGCCAATACCGTTCCTCGCTCGACACCCAGCGTCAGGGAGTCGATGGCGATCTGGTCTCCGAAGGTCTTGGTGAGATTGTTGAGTTGCAGGTATTGTGTGGGCATCAGCGTTGCGCTCCGGCCCCTCCACGGCCACGAACGTTCCGGTCCCAGTACTTCATCCAAGCAGCGCCGTGACGACTCAGCAGTCCCCAGTCCATGGGCTCCGCCACCATCTCTGTTCTGACCTTCTGTGCCCACTCTGGCAGCGAGTCAAACGGAACATCGACCCGGACCGGCAAGCGGAACTCCCTCTGCGTCACCATTATCTGGGCTTCGAGCGAGCCAACCCACTCAACGAATTCTCGCGCGAGGTCCAGTTGGTCGGTGCCGCGCACGATTGCTATGGCGTCTTCTATCACCGGTGTGCCGCTCGTGGGAAGAACGAAGTCCAGTGGGTTGCCTTTGCGCTGCTCGGTGAGGATGTCAGGCAGATCCCACAACGTCAGGACCCCCTCCTGACGAATCAGCTTTTGATGCAGCAAGGCGGGGTTGATGGCATACTCCCGGGTCTGCGCGTCGAGTCGCCGGAGCCATTCGAATCCGGCGGCAGTGTCTCCGGTTGCCCTCAATCCACGTTGAATGATCATGCCGAAAATCGTGCGCATCGTTCCGGACGCGAGCGGATCGCGGATGAGGATCTGGTCTTTCCAGCGCGGTTCGAGCACCTCGTCCCAGTCTTTCGGTACCTGATCCGGTGTCAGCGCCTGGGAGTTGTATGCAATGACGGCCGGTGTCTGGTAGGCAGCAAAGTAGAAGTCTCCCTCACCCCAGGCCCGTTGCGGAATCGAGTCGGCCCAACTGGGGCGGTATGCCACCAATAACGACTCCGCCGCAGCCTGACCGAAGAGATTCGATGGACCACCGAACCAGACATCGGCCTGCGGGTTCGCGCGTTCCGACTTCACCCTGTCCAGCACAGCCTGAGAACCCATGTCGAGCCAGCGTACATCGACGTCAGGATGCGCAGCCTCAAATGTCTGCTCGGACAGCGTGAGCAATCCACGACCGTGCGGTGAGTAGATCACCAGTGGCTGGCGACCATCGGAGCAGGCCAGGATCATGGTAGCTAGGATGGCTGCGAGTAGCCTCCTCATGGGACGCTCCTCTGATTCAATCCAAGTAGATTCAGAAACAGCTTGTAAGCACCGGGAATACCAACAGGCAGCGATCTGAAGAAGCTTATACCTGTATACACGTACGTTCCCTCACCGTAGTCGGCCACTAGCAACGCACCGCGCACCGGGTCACGATCGGGATCCTGCATCTCCAACAGGGGCACATAGGCATCATCCCAGGTCCCGGCGAAGTAGAGTCCCCGTTCCTGGGGCCAACCGTCCCAATCAGCCTCACCGATTTCGTTCGGTGTATTGAACGCAGGATGTTCCGGTTGCAGCACGGTCACAGGGGCTGTCTCATCGGTAACCCGGTCATGCGGTCGTGAGATGCTCAGAGGGTACGGGGCGTATTCGCCACGTGCGAACTGATACTGCTGGTATTGTACCAATAGGAGCCCACCCTCTCTCACGTACTGGAGTAGTCTCCCATTCTGTCTCACCAACGCCGAATCAATTTCGTATGCGCGGGCCCCAATCACTATTGCGTCGAACGCCGACAGATCGGCACGTGCCAAGGTCTCGGCATCGAGGATCTCAACTGGTAGTCCGATCTGTATCAGAGCGTCAGGCACTCGATCGGCTGCCCCCCTCACGTACCCTATGGCCTGCAGATCCGGCGCTATTACCGGAACGATCAGCACATCCGAGACAGCGGTTATTACACGGGAAACTGATCGGATATGAGGATACTCTATCAGTTCAATTCCACGATCGAATACGCTGCCGTCGTCGGTCTCCACTATGGCACGGATACTCGCCTCCGCTTCAGCTACACCCGGTGGTCGAGCGACTGTGAATTGGATGGTGCGTGACTCACCGCTCTGTTCGAACTGGAACCGCTCAGCTTGCGGCATTCGCCAACCTCGAGCGTCGAGACGCACCGTTCCTCCCACAGGTTCCGCACCATTGTGCGACAGTGAGACCGTGAACGTCTTTTGATGTGCCCCATCCGCCGGCCATACCACCAGACGCGGACTCAGTTTGACGTCTATAGCGGGAACCACTCGCAGGGCACGGCGCACTTCCCCGGTTGCCTGGTCGTTGTACCGATAGGTGACCTCGCGCTCCAGCCTCAGGCTCTCGCCCATTACCGAAGCATGGATGACCGCCCGGACAACTGGTGGTTCAAATGGACGGCCGCGCACCTCCGGTTGGGCATCACTCCAATCGTACTGCGCACCCACCATCGGCCGCTCGAGAAAGTAGGGCTGGCTCGGCTGCGCATCGGGAGCGATCGTGACCACGAGTTGCACCTCTATCTCAGCGCCCGGGGGTACCGTCATGACACCCTGGTCCTGACCGGTCACTATCCATCCGGGGGGAGTGACCAGCGAAATGTCATTGAGAGTCAGTTCGTACGGTCCCGCATTGTAGAACTGAATGGTGATTACGCTCTGCTCACCCGCGACGAGCGTCTCCGAATCCGCTCGACCATCGATCACCAAGCCCGCGGACACGGCTAAGGCTTCTCGCAGCAATCCCACCCTGTGATCGCTCGGCGCGGGCTCACCCTCAGCGCGAGCTAGCGCCTTTGACAACGCCGGCACCGCATCCTGGATTCGTGCCGGAGAGATCACATCACGCAGGGAATCGGCCACCTGAACCAGCCATGACGTGTCTCGCGGAATCCCATCAAATATGTTTCGTTCCTCGCCGGCTTCGTTGAATCCAGTCCGGTCTTCGATCAGCATCAGCCTGGTGGTGGCTGGCCCGATCGGCAGGATGCGCACCATGTCCTGGGAACTGTGCTGGCTCCGGCTCTCCATGGCGATCTGGTGCAGAGTCTTGCCGGTCCGAGGATCCAGGACGCCCGTTGACAGCTCGATGGTGGTGGCGCCCGCATCGAACCGAGTGGACCGATACAGTTTGAGCGGAGTCCACGGCTCCAGACCCTCTTCTGTCTGCAACTCAACAAACAGCCCCGGATCTCCGGCACGTTCAAACGCGCGCCGGGCAACCACTCCGGCGGCATGGTGTTGGCCATGGCCGTCGCGGGAGGTGCCCGAAAAGACTGTGACGATGACATGAGGCTGGAACCGTCTCACGATGCGGACCACATCCTTGAGCACCGAATCCGGCAGCCACAATCCGGACGTCTCGTCCAACGACCGCGAGTACCCGAAATCGTACGAGCGAGTGAAGAATTGGCGGGCACCATCGACCTGGCGTGCGGCTTCAAGCTCCCTCGACCGCAGCAACCCCAGCCCAACCCCCAGCTCTTCACCGATCAGGTTCTGTCCACCCTCACCACGGGAAAGCGCAAGGTACGCCGCCTCTGCGCCGTAGCCCCGAGCCATGAGAGTCAGCAGGCTTGTGTCTTCGTCATCCGGATGTGCCGCGATGACGAGGACACGGCGATCCTCGGCCAGCCGCTGGAGCAGGTGGTCCAGAGCCACGATACCACCGGTCGAGGGCGGAGCGAGCTGAGCTAGGAAGGGAGTTGCTGCTGAGCTTGCTAGGGCAAATAGAGCCGCGGTTCTAAGCAGCTTCGCGGGCAACAACAATGCTGCGGAGACGTTCCGCGCTAGGATCCTGTGGATCTCCGAACGGCAGCGGGTGGCCTCCCGGATCCGGAACCACCGAGGGGCAAACGAACTCGTAACGGCGGGCGCGCACCCTGCTCTCTACAGCCTGCGTGCCAACCGGCGCGCCCAGAATGACACGGGTTGCTCACATCTGGCGAACAGCCTCGGCCGCAGCCAGCATCTTCCAGGGAGATGTTGCGTGTCCGTCAACCACAATGACATTCATGCCCTCCAGCGATCTAAGGGGTCGTTGACCTCGGAACAGAAGCCGCTCAGTCTTTAGCGCCCGACGCGCCCCATCAATAGCCTCTTCGAGAGCGTCCATGATCCCGAAACGGGGCTGGAAATCCGGATCGAGCACGGCATCGGCATCCTCCGCGATAGCCCCGATCACCCCCAGCTCATCTAACCGGACGTTAGCGGCCACAATTACATCGAACGAGTACGACATCGCCTTGGCCGCGTTGGCTGCAACCTCGACACCACCTGGAGTCACACCCAAGACTATGGTTGGCGGCGACGTCCTCTTGGTCAGCTGGCTACCCAGTTGAGCCCCTGCACCGGACCGTGAGGGGTAGAGTGCTTCTGCTTCGGTTCTAGACGGCATGACTCAGCGAATATATCGTAGGAGTCCTCGAAGCCAAAATGGACGTCACAGCCAGAGCAACTGTCGTCGCCCCCCTCAACCCCATATTTTTCATGTTGGAGGAACCTAGTTGTTTTTCAACTTGGTTATTCAAATAGCCATCCCTGAAGGAACGGACGATGCCATGACTACGGTTGCACCTGATGAGAAGAAGGGCGCCGGTTCATCTCCTGACAAGCATGTCAGTGAACAAGAAGCCCGTGCAGTGGCA
>JAUVRV010000353.1 GCA_030597435.1 Gemmatimonadales bacterium
TCGTCCCATATCTGGTCGGCCGTGGCGCCCGCTCGGATCCGTTCCTTGATTCCGGCGCGCATTATGTCGGCCTGTGGCGACGGACAATTGGTGAGGGTTCTGCCGGGGCAGAAGGGACTCATCACCTGATCAAAAAGACGACTGGCCTGTTGATCGACCTCCTGCTGGGCGTGTAGTCCGGTCACGCCGAGGAGGCCAATTGCGAGCGCTATGGTACAAGTGTGTGATACGTTCATTGCCGGAGCCTGTGTGTGCTTCCCATTACATTTCAAAGATAACAGGGCCAGGTGCCCATAGGGGTTCGCTGGGGTTCTCGCACACTCTCAGTCCTGATGCTATACTACCGGCTTCAATCCATCCCTCGTGGATGCTCAAGTCGAGAATACTCAAAGAAGATCCATCGGAGGAGTCTGCAATGCGGTCTCGATTCAGTCTCGTTCACGCTGCAATTGCTGCAGCCTGCGTCGGTCTCACGGGGGCAATGGCTGCCTCTAGCCTCGAGGCTCAGACGTACGACGAAGACCTTTATGATGCGCTCAGGTGGCAGAGCATAGGTCCCAACCGGGGAGGCAGGTCAACTGCCGTGGCCGGTAGTGCTGCCCGGCCTCTGGAGTATTACTTCGGGGCCACGGGAGGAGGTTTGTGGAAGACGACTGACGCCGGTACCACGTGGCGTCCGGTAACTGACGGCAAGATCAATAGCGCATCAGTTGGAGCAGTGCAGGTATGTGAAGCGAACCCCGATGTTGTCTACATCGGCACCGGCGAGACGCAGATCCGCGGCAACATCCAGCAGGGTGACGGCGTCTACAAGTCAACCAACGCCGGCAGGACATGGCAGCACATAGGGCTAACGGAGACTCAGAACATCTCGCGGATCCGGATACATCCGACCGACTGCAACATGGTCTGGGTGGCTGCGTTCGGAGTGCACTCTGCGCCCAATGCCGAGCGCGGCATATTCAAATCGATCAACGGCGGTGAGACATGGCGCCAAGTCCTCTACCGCGACGAGCGCACCGGTGCCGTCGATCTGTCGATGGACCCCAACAATCCCGCAGTCATGTATGCCTCGATGTGGGAGGCGTGGCGCAAATCGTGGGGCATGTCGTCGGGCGGACCGGGGAGCGGTTTGTTCAAGAGCACTGACTTCGGTGAAACGTGGACCGAAATAACACACAACCACGGTCTGCCGCAGGGGACGATCGGCAAGATCGGTGTGGTGGTGTCCCCGGCGGCGCCATATCGAGTGTGGGCCCTAATCGAAGCTGAAGCCGGTGGTGTGTTCCGTTCCGACGACGGGGGTGTGAACTGGACACGGACGAATGAAGAACGGAAGCTGCGCCAGCGGGCATTCTACTACACTCGAGTGTACGCCGACCCGCAGGATCCGGACATCATGTACGCCCTCAACACCGGCCTATACCGCTCACTCGATGGAGGCGAGACGTTCCAGGGGATTCGTGTGCCGCACGGTGACAACCACGACCTGTGGATCGCCCCCGACGATCCCGACCGGATGATCAACGGCAACGACGGTGGTGGCAACGTCTCCTTCAACGGCGGCCAGACATGGACCGCA
Organism: Gemmatimonadales bacterium; assembly: GCA_030597435.1. Taxonomy (GTDB): domain Bacteria; phylum Gemmatimonadota; class Gemmatimonadetes; order Gemmatimonadales; family GWC2-71-9. Next base: position 1,583 of record JAUVRV010000353.1, read on the forward strand.
CAGGACTTTCCAACTGCGCAGTTCTACAGAGTGATGACCACCAACCACGATCCTTACATGATTTGTGGCGCCCAACAGGATAACAGTACGGCATGCGTGCCCAGCAGGGGATGGAATCACATCTCGCAAAACGCGGGTGGGCCCGACTTCCTGTTCTCAATAGGTGGCTGCGAGAGTGGTTACATCGCCAACAGTCCTCTGGATCCCAACATCTTCTACGCCGGTTGCTATGGTGGCAGCCTCAGTCGCTACAACCATGCCAACGGCCAGACCCGGGCCATCAACGTGTGGCCCGAGAACCCGATGGGTCAGTCCTCGGAAGATCTCATCGAGCGGGTGCAGTGGACCTTCCCGATCGTGTTCTCGCACGCGGACCCCAACGTGCTCTACACTGGTACCCAGAAGGTCTGGAAGACCACGAGCGAGGGTCAGACATGGGAGCAAATAAGCCCGGATCTCACCAGGGCCGATCCCGCGACCGTGAGAGCCTCAGGCGGTCCCCTAACCAAGGACCAGACCGGTGTGGAGACGTACGCCACGGTGTTTGCCATTGCACCGTCATACCACGACGGTGACGTGATCTGGGTGGGATCGGACGACGGTTATGTTCATGTCACACGAGATGGCGGTGCCAACTGGGACAACGTGACTCCACCAGACGCACCGGATTTCGTGAGGATCAACACGATCGAGGCTTCACCGAACACGCCCGGCAAAGCTTATGTTGCCGGCATCAGGTATTTGGTGGAAGACGACCGCAGCCCGTACGTCTGGAAGACCGAAGATTACGGCCAGTCGTGGACCAAGATTGTGAATGGGATTCCAGGAAACGATTTTGTACGTGCCGTGCGTGAGGATCCGGTGGTTCCCGGTCTGCTGTATGCCGCGTCGGAACGTACCGTCTACATCTCGTGGAACGACGGGACCGATTGGCACCCGCTGAGCCTGAACCTGCCGGTGGTCCAGGTGTCGGACCTGGTGGTCGAGGAAAACGACCTGGTGATCGGAACGCACGGTCGCTCGTTCTGGGTATTGCCGAACATGTCGCTTCTGCGGCAACTGAACCAGCAGGTGGCCGCCTCGGATGTGAACCTGTTCGACCCAGTAGATCCCAGGCGTGGCATAGACAATTCAGTGCAGGTGTTCTACTACTTGGCCAAGGCACCTGATTCGCTGACGCTGGAGTTCTTGAACGGTTCAGGTGAGGTCATCCAGAGCTACACGGCCACCAAGGATGACCAACCCGCCCAGGCCTCTCAATCCTTTGGGTTCTTCGGTGGTGGTAATCCTACTCCACCGCGCACAGCCGGTTCGAACTCGTTCCGCTGGAATCTGCGGTATCCCGGATACACCGACTTCGATGGCCGGATCTTCTGGGCAGCCGGGAATTTCGGCCCCATGGCCATCCCCGGTGAGTACCAGGTTCGCCTTACCGCGGACGGTGTCACGCAGACACAGAACTTCGAGATCAAGCTGGACCCGCGTCTCGAGGCCGTTACCCTAGCCGACCTTCAGGCCAGGTTCGATCTGGCCCTGCAAGTTCGCGATCGCGTCAGCGAAGCCAACCAGGCGGTCCTGGACATTCGCCACATCAAGAGTGAGGTGGATGATAGGTTGGGGCAGACATCTGACAGCGAGATCCAGGAACAGGGACAGACGGTCAACGACAAGCTGAGCGCGGTGGAGTCGGAGGTCTACCAGGTCAAGAACCAGAGCAATCAGGATCCGCTGAATTTTCCCATCAAGCTGAACAACAAACTCGCTGCGCTGATGGGTGTGGTTGAGAGCGGTCAGGACAGACCCACGGATCAGAGCTACGCGGTCTTCAATCACCTGTCTGATCTGCTGCAGACCGAGCTGATTCGACTGAACACGATCATCCAGCAGGACCTGCAACGTCTCAACGAGCTACTGCGGCAGGCCAACATGGATCCGATTCAGACGGAGAGGCCGATAAGCTAACCGCCAGAGTGCTTGTGGGTCCGGCGGCAGCGTCGGGCCCTCGTGGCAGCATGGACAGGCCGATCACACCTGAAAGCGGGAAAGGCGGGCAATCGGCAGATGCGCCTCGACGGGATGATCACCGCAGTGGATGCTCATGCATGTGGCGAACCCGGACGCGTCATCGTTGGTGGTGTGTTGGATGTTCCGGGTGAGACCATGTTCGAGAAGAAGACCTACTTGGAGCAGAATGCCGACGGTCTTCGCACCCTCA